>CBFGLY010000377.1:0-1533 GCA_965649725.1 uncultured Sphingomonas sp. | reverse complement strand
TCGCCGGCTTCGCGAAGCGCGCGCTTGACCGCGCCGACCGCCTGGGTCGAGCCGATCCCCACCGGCTTGTCGAGGATGATCCAGCCATTGAGCGCCATGGCGCGCGCGATAGACAAGGCAATTGCCTTTGACCATAAGCCCGGACCGGCGGTGAGAGGGCATCGGCTTGAACCAGGCGAAGACAGACTAAGTGAACGCGCGCCGCCGAATCGCCGAACTGACGGGCCGCGAATATCTGCCGATGGCGGCGACGATCGCCTTGTGGGCGGTGGCGGTCGCTGCGATCGGACATGCGGATACGGCCCGGCTGCTTGCCGCGGTGACCTTCGTTCGGGCGATCCAGCTCCTGACCAAATTTGCCACCTCGGTGTCGCTCAAGCGCCGGGCGGATGCGCCCAAGGCGGTCCGGCGCCAAGCCAAGCGCTTTGCCTTCAACCTGCAGGCGGTGGCGCTGGCGGCGGCGCTGGTGCTGGTGGCGGCATTGTCGGAAGGGCTCAAGGCGATCGGCCAGCACCAGGTCGCGGCCTTCTTCCCCTTCATCGCGCTTGGAATGCCTGCCCGCTACCTGCGCTTCGCCGACGTCAAGACCGCATCGCCTTATTATCGGCTGGCGCTGGCCTCCGGCGGCCTGGCGATGGTGTTGCTCGGATGGGGATTGGGATGGGGCGCGGCCGCATTCGGCTTCGCGTTCGGGGCGCGCGAATGGATTGCCTATGTGGTGCTGCGCTGGTGGCCGCGCTCGCCGCGGCCAACCAAGGTCAAGCTGGCCGAGCCGCTCCGTTTCGCGGAAACGGCCCGCTATTCGGCGATCCTCGGGCGCCGGCTGCTGACCTACCGGCTGTCCAAGTCGCTGCTGACCCTCCTGGGGCCGTTCGGCTCGGCGGCTGCCCGGACCGGGCGCGGCCTCAACTGGCACAAGCGCATCGAGCCTTACATCCCGCATCATTTCGGCGGCTTCGTCCTGTTCAGTCTGGGGACGATCGGGACCGCCGTCTTCCTGGCGTTGCGCAGCGGAGAGCCGGCGGCGATGGTCGCTTCGGCCGGCCTGCTTCAGATAGGCGCGGCGGCCGCGAACGTCGTGCTGCTGTGGAAATATCTGCCGGAGCGGGGCAGCGAGCCTCTGCCCGAGGACGATGACGACGACGATTAGGCCTTGCGCGGGATCGCCAGGCTCAGCTGCCGGGCCTCGCCTTCGCGCAGCCGCTCCATGAAGTGGCGGCGGCACAGCGCGACATAGCGGTCGTTGCCGCCGATCTCGGTCTGCGCCCCGGCGGCGACGGCATGGCCTTCCTCGTCGACGCGAAGGTTCATCGTCGCCTTGCGCCCGCATTCGCAGACGGCTTTCAGTTCGATCAGCGCATCGGCCAGCGCGAGCAGGGCGGCGGAGCCGGGAAACAGCTTCCCCTGGAAATCGGTCCTGAGGCCGTAGCAGAGGACCGGAATCGAAAGCTCGTCGGCAATGCGGCACAGCTGCAGCACATGGTCGCGGGTCAGGAACTGCGCCTCGTCGACCAGGATGCAGTGGAGCTTGCG
>CBFGLY010000376.1:0-1536 GCA_965649725.1 uncultured Sphingomonas sp. | reverse complement strand
ACCGAGAAGAAGCTGGCGAAGGCCGACAAGGCGATCCAGGACAAGGCCGCCAAGGCCGAGGCCAAGATCCGCGAGAGCCGCCAGGCCGCGCTCGCCAACCTCGAAGGCGTTGCTGCGGAACTGACGCAGGACATCGCCAGCAAGGTCGCGGGAATCAGCCTCAGCAAGGACGAGGCGTCGAAGGCAGTGAAGGCGGCACTTTCCAATGGCTAACCCCACCGAAACGATTGCGCATACCGAGGCGCCGGGCGGCCATGAGGCTGCTGAAGCGACCGTGGCCGGCATTTTCGGCCCGGGTTTCTTCGTTGCCCTGGCGATGCTGTTCGTCTTCGGCCTCGCCATCTGGAAGAAGGTGCCGTCGGCGATCGGCAAGAGCCTCGACAAGAAGATCGCGCTGATCCGCGAACAGCTCGACGAGGCAAAGGCGCTTCGCGACGAGGCCGAGGCGCTGAAGAGCGAGTATGAGGCCAAGGCCAAGTCCGCCGACAAGGAAGCCAAGGCCATGCTGAAGCGCGCCGAGGGCGACGCCGAAGCGATCGTCGCCAAGGCGGCCGAGGATGCAGAGGCGCTGGTCGCTCGTCGCCAGGCAATGGCGGAATCGAAGATCGCCGCCGAAGAGCGCGCCGCGATCGACGAGATCCGCGCCGCGGCGGCCCGCAGCGCGACCGCAGCGGCCGCCAAGCTGATTGCCGAGCGGAACGACGCCAAATCGGACAAGGCGCTGGTCGACCAGGCGATCGACGGCCTGGGCCGCTAGGGCTGCAACGACTTAAAATTTAAGGGCCCGGCGAGGTGATCGCCGGGCCTTTTTTTCTTATTGCTGGTGAGCGCCGCCGAGCTGGCTGACACCTTCCAGCGCGGTCGAGGCGGCCGATTCCTGCGCTTCCCGGCTGAGATCGCCGAGGCTGACCATTCCGATCAGCCGATCGTCGGCATCCACCACCGGCAAGCGACGGACCTGCGCATCGCTCATCCGCTGCGCGACGGCCAGGACGTCATCGGTATCGCGGGCGCAGATGATGTTTTCCGACATGAGGTCGCGGACGCTGCAGTCCGGCCCCTTGCCTTCGGCGACGCCGCGAACGGCGATGTCGCGGTCGGTGATCATGCCGATCACCCGCTCGCCATCGGTCACAGGGATTGACCCGGTGTCGGCCGAGAGCATGAAACCCGCGGCTTCTTGCGCCGTCGCGTCGGGCGCGACCGCCTTCACATCGCTGGTCATCACATCACGTAGCTGGGCCATGTTCGCCTCCTTTTTCTTGAGGAAGAAACGAAATGGATGGTCACGCCGTTCCCCGATCAGGGGACATTCTCCGTCAACAGGTCGTAGGTCGCGACGAGTTCGTCCTTCTGGTTGAAAATCTCGACCGCCCAGCGGACCACGCCCGTGTCCTCGCTCTTCAGCGACTTGGCGCGAACCGTAAGCTCGACCCGCATCGAATCGCCTGGGTAGAGCGGCGTCAGGAAACGCAGGTTTTCGAGGCCCGTGTTGGCGAGCACCGGCCCTGGATCGGGATCGACGAACAGGCCGGC
>CBFGLY010000375.1:0-1556 GCA_965649725.1 uncultured Sphingomonas sp. | reverse complement strand
CTTCAGCAAATACCAATAGCCGATGAAGATGCCGGCCAGATAGGCGAGGCTGTACCAGCGCAATTGGAAGAAACCGAGATCGAGCGCGACCGGAGAGAGGCCCAGGTCGGTAAAGGCGATCGCGTTCGAAGTCGCGGCCGCCAACGCTAAAACACTCATGGGCTTCCCCTTGTCGTTGCCGCCTCATAGGGTGAGGATCGTTAAAGGCCAAGGAGCGAAGAATGTCCCTGACTGACCTTGACCGGAAGTTCGACGCGGTGCTGGCCGCGGTCACCGGCGAGGGCGGGCGCGTCATTCTCCAAAAGGACAGCGAAGGGCGATCGATCGTCGCCAATTTCCCGGCGACATTACCGCTGTTTTTCAAGACTTTCTGTGCGCTCAACGCCAATGTGGAAGCGGTCATTGCGGGTGACGAGCGGCTGACCTTCGCCCAGCTCGACGAGATTTCGGACCGGCTGGCCAGGGGCCTGGTCGCACGCGGGATCGCCAAGGGCGACCGGGTCGCGATCGCGATGCGCAACTGCCCGGCCTGGATTGTCGGCTACATGGCCGCATTGAAGGCAGGCGCCATCGCGACGCTGCTCAACGGATGGTGGCAGGTCGAGGAGCTGGACCATGCGCTGGCGCTGACCGAACCCGCGCTGATCCTTGCCGACGAGCCTCGGGCTCACCGGATCGGTGCGACGCACAGCGAAGCGCCGGTCGAAGTGATCGCGATCGAGCAACCGGTCGAACTGGCATTTGCCGCGCTCATCGACAACGCGGCAAATGGCGAGCTTCCCGACATCCAGCCCGAAGACGATGCGACCATCCTGTTCACGTCCGGCTCGACGGGCGAGGCCAAGGGCGCGCTGTCCACCCATCGGGCGGTGACCACCGGCGTTTATGCCTATGCGACCAGCCTGATGACTTTGCGGGGCATATTGGAATCCGAGGGGCGCCCGCCGCCGAACCCGCTCAAGACCTTGGTCGTCGTGCCGCTATTCCATGTCACCGGCGAAGTGCCGGTGATGCTCAACAGCTTCGTCATTTCGCGCGGAATGGTGTTGGTGCCCAAATGGGACGCGGGCGAGGCGCTGCGGCTGATCGAGAAGGAGAAGATCACCTATTTCGTCGGCGTCCCGACGATGAGCCTGGAGCTGATGAACCATCCCGACCGGGACAATTACGACCTGTCGACGCTGACCGACATCGCCGCCGGCGGGGCCCCGCGCCCGGTTTCGCACGTCGAGCGGCTGCGCCATTCCTTCCCCAATTCCCAGCCCGCGCTGGGCTATGGCCTGACCGAGACCAACGCGGTCGGCTGCGGCAATTTCTGGGGCAATTACGCTGCCAAGCCGGCGTCGACCGGACGCGCCCAGCTGCCGTTCGTGGAGCTTGCCATCCTGGGCGACGGCGACCGGCATCTGCCCTCGGGAGAGCGCGGGGAAATTGCCATCCGCTCGGCCGCGAACATCAAGGGCTATTGGAAGAATGACGCGGCCACGGCGGCTGCGTTCACCTCCGACGGATATGTCCGCACCGGCGACATCGGCTATCTCGACGAAGACGGCTAT
>CBFGLY010000374.1:0-1557 GCA_965649725.1 uncultured Sphingomonas sp. | reverse complement strand
AGCGACGATTTCATCCTGACGCTCGATGGCGCGCTGATCGGCAAGCTCGGCGCGTGGAAGCTTCCGGAGGTCGGCTTCCTGGTCGATCCGGCTCATTGGGGCAGGGGCTATGCGATGGAGGCGATGACCGCATTCGTGGACCGGCGGCGTTCGCTCGGGTCGAGCGAGCTCACCGCCGATGTCGATCCCCGCAACCTCGCTTCCCTGCGGCTGCTCGAGCGGGCGGGATTCGTGGAGACCCATCGCGCCAGCGGGACCTGGCAGGTTGGCGACGAGCTGTGCGACAGCGTCTATCTGAAGCTGACCTTGTAGATCAGATGTCCTGCGTCAGCCGTCCGTAAAGTTCCGGCCGGCGGTCGCGGAAGAAGCCGAAGGCGGCGCGGTGTTTCTTGGCCTGAGTGATGTCGAGGGTGGCGACCAGCACACCCGTCTCCTCCGCTCCGAACTCGGCGAGAATGTCCCCGCGCTCGTCGCAGATGAAGCTGTGGCCGTAGAAACGCTGGCCGCATTCGGTGCCGATGCGGTTGGCGGCGACGACCGGAACGACATTGCTGACCGCATGGCCGATCATCGCCCGGCGCCACAGGCGCGAGGTGTCGAGGTCGGGATCGTGGGGCTCCGTGCCGATGGCGGTGGGATAGAAGAGGATTTCCGCCCCCATCAGCATCATCGCTCGCGCGGTTTCCGGATACCATTGGTCCCAGCAGATGCCGACGCCGAGCGTGGTTCCGGCACCGGGCCAGACCTTGAAGCCCGTGTTGCCGGGCCGGAAATAGAATTTTTCCTCGTAGCCGGGCCCGTCCGGGATGTGGCTCTTGCGATAGACTCCGGCGACCTTGCCGTCGGGGTTGATCATGGCGAGCGAATTATAATGATGCGGTCCGTCGGCTTCGAAGAAGCTGGTCGGGATCCAGATGTTCAGCTCGTCAGCCAGCTTCTGCATGGCCAGCACGGACGGATGTTCCGCGGTGGGCTTGGCCGTGGCGAACAGGCCCTCGTCCTCGACGCGGCAGAAATAGGGCCCCTCGAACAGCTCGGGGGGAAGCACGACCTCGGCACCCTTGCCGGCGGCTTCTCGGACCAGCTCCGAGACGTTGCGAATATTCTCCGCCGTGTCCTCGCCGAACGCGAGTTGCAGGGCTGCGACGCTGATCTTCTGGCTCATTAGCTTTTCTTACCTTGGCACCTGCTGGCTGATGCAGTGGAAGCTTCCGCCCCCGGTCAGGATATGGTCGGCGCGGAGGCCGATTGCACGCCGATCGGGGAATAACGCCTGGATCGCCTCGACCGCGGCAGCGTCGTTGGCCGCTCCATATTGGGGAACGACCACTGCAGCATTGCCGATGTAGAAATTCATGTAGCTGGCCGGGATGATTTCGCCGTCCCGTTCCACCGCGCCGGGCGACGGGATGGCGACGACTTCCAGCTCGGCATCGAGCAGCGCCTCGGCGGCATCAGCATAGGCGGCGGCGTTGGGATCGTCGGCGACCGCCTCGGGGATCGCGACCCGACCCGGCGCTACGAAACGGGCGAGATTGTCGACATGGCCGTCGGTAT
>CBFGLY010000373.1:0-1557 GCA_965649725.1 uncultured Sphingomonas sp. | reverse complement strand
CCGCTTCCGCGGCATAGAAAACAAGATGTCCGCCATCGAGCATAGGAACTGGCAACAGGTTGATGAACCCGAGATTTATGGAGAAGAGCGCGATCAGCTGGATGAATTCGAACGGGCCAAGACTGGCTTGCTGACCGGCGATCTGCGCCATCTTCAGCGGCCCGCCCAGATCCTTGGTCGAGCGCCTGCCGGTAATGATCTGCACCAGCCCATCGATCATCGAGCGAGTCAGCGCAAAGGTGTAGCGGGTGGCGGCGGGGATCGCCTGGATGACGTTCACCTCTTCGAACGCGCGCCGCTGCTGGCCGACGCCGAGGCGGCCGACCTTGAAGGTCTGCCCGAACTCGTCCGTCAGATTTTCGCTTTTCAGCGTCGCTTCGGTGGTTTCGACCTTGCCGCCGCGCTGGAAGCGGATGGTCACCCGCTCGCCTGGGCGGATGGAGACGATCCTGGCGATATCCTCCAGGCTTTCGGTGCCCTGCCCCTCAATGTCGAGGATCCGGTCGCCGACGACGATCCCGGCCTGCTCGGCCGCGCTGCCGGGCATGACGACCTGGGCGACCGGGTTGGTGCTTGGCCGGCCGTAAACGACGAAAAAAGCCGCGAAGATGGCGATGGCCAACAGGAAATTCGCCGCGGGCCCGGCAAGAACGATCAGGAAGCGCTGCCACCACGGCTTGTTGTGGAAAGCGACCTCCCTCGCTTCGGGGGCCAACTCGGCGTCGGCCTCGGCCTGGCTTGCGGCGTTCATATCGCCGACGAACCGGACATAGCCGCCAAGCGGGAGCCATCCGACCTTCCAGCGAGTTCCCCGCTTGTCGGTCCAGCCCGCGATCTCGTGCCCGAAACCGATGGAGAATTGCTCGGCGCCAACGCCGAACCAGCGCGCGACGAGATAATGTCCGAGCTCGTGGAAGAAGACGAGCGGCCCGATCGCGCACAGGAAGGCAAGCACGATGAACCAGAATGGAGGTTGATCGAACATCAGGCGGCAAGCTCGCGCATCAGGTCCGCCGCCAATGCCCTTGCGGAACGGTCGATGTCGATAACGTCCTCGATAGAGCGGGGCTGGCTCGCGCCGGTGCGAAGAAGCGCCTGCTCAACCGTCTGACAAATATCCAGGAATCCGATGCGCCGGTCGAGGAAGGCGGCCACGGCTTCTTCATTGGCGGCATTGAGCACGATCGGCGCCGCCCCGCCCGCCTCCAGCGCTTCGCGAGCCAGCCGCAGCGCGGGAAAGCGCTCGATATCCGGCTTCTCGAAGGTCAGCGATCCGATGCGGGCGAGGTTCAGCCGCTCGGCGGGGGTCGCGATGCGCTCCGGATAGCCGAGCGCGTAGGCGATGGGAATCCGCATGTCGGGGCTGCCCAGCTGCGCAAGGACCGAACCGTCGACGAATTCCACCATCGAATGGACGACCGATTGCGGGTGGACCAATATGTCGATCCTGTCCGACGGCAAGCCGAACAGGTGATGAGCCTCGATGAGCTCCAGGCCCTTGTTCATCATCGTCGCCGAATCGACGCTGATCTTGGCGCCCATCGACCAATTGGGATG
>CBFGLY010000372.1:0-1589 GCA_965649725.1 uncultured Sphingomonas sp. | reverse complement strand
TGGGAAACGACGCCGAGCCCGGTCGAATTCGACATGTATTATTCGTCCTGATTTTCCGCCGATAGTTACCAGATCGTAACCAATCGCACGTCATGGTCTTCGCACCATGGCGTGTGAGGTTACTTCGATGAACAGCTTCCGGTCGGCCATCCTCTCCGGGAAGGGCCTTCACTCGGGCGACCCCGTCGTCCGCGGCAAGCAGGGACGCGGCGCGAGCGAAGACGATCTCTCCTCGGTCGAAGTGCCGCGCAGCGAGTCCCGCAGCTCCAATCAGCGGGACGACGACCGCCATCGCCTCGACCATGAGACCGCCAGCGCTCGCTTCGACGGCGAAGTGCATGACATCGACCTGATCAACCTGTCGGGCGGCGGCGCCATGATCCGCGCCGACTTCCAGCCGCGCCTGTGGGAAAGGGTCGACCTGATCCTGGCCGAGGGCGGCGAGATCGAATGCGCCGTCCGCTGGCTGCGCGGCGATCGCGTCGGCCTGGAATTCGCGCATGAAACCAGGATCGAATGCGATCCCGACGTTCGCGATCAGCTCCTGTTGGACGTCATCCACCGCAGCTTTCCCGAGGTCGGGATTGCGTCGCGCGGGGATTCCGACTGCAGCCAGCGGGAGACCCCGGTCAAGAGCGACGAGGACGACACGGTCGCCAACAGCCGCCGCTGCGAGCGGCGCCATCCGCTCGTCTGGATGGGTGAAATATTCTACCAGCACAACAGCGAGAAGGTGCGGCTCCGCAATATCTCGGAGCATGGCGCGCTGATCGAAAGCCCGATCAGCTACCCGATCGGGGCCGAGCTGTTGCTCGACCTTGGCGCCGCCGGTCAGCATTTCGGCGTGGTCAGCTGGGCATGTGCCGACAAGGCCGGAATCAAGTTCAACAGCCCGTTCGAGCTCAAGCAGCTCGGCAACAGCAAGCCCCAGCTCGCCCCGCACCTGATGACCCGTCCGGGTCCGGGGCGGCAGAACGTCGACCAGGACAACCCCTGGGCCGACGGCTGGAAGCGCCAGTCGCTCGACGAACTGCGCGACGATCTCGAAGGCTATCTGAAGCGCTAGCCGCCTAATCCTCGGCGATCAGGCTGGTGACCTTCGTCTCGCGCATTCGCACGACGCAGATCAGGTAGATCGCGCTCAGCACCGAAATATAGATGTAGAACCACGGCTCCAGGCCTGCATCCTTGAGCCAAAGCGCGACATATTCAGCGGTCCCGCCGAAGATCGTGTTGGCCAGCGCATAAGGCAGGGCCACGCCGAGCGCCCGAAGATCCGCGGGAAAGAGCTCGGCCTTCACGATCGCGTTGATCGACGTGTAGCCGCTCAGCATGACCAGCCCGGCCATCACCAGCGCGAACGCCGTCGTCACGCTCTGCGTCTGGGCTATCGACGTGAAGATCGGATAGGTGAAGACGGTCCCGCCGATGCCGAAGGCCATCATCACGGGCCGCCGTCCGACCAGGTCGGAGAGTCGGCCGATGATCGGCTGAAGCAGCAGCAGGATCAGCAGCGCGACCGTCATGATCTGGGACGCGACGGCCTTGTCGAAGCCGCTCGTGTTCACCAGGAACTTCTGCATGTAGAC
>CBFGLY010000371.1:0-1596 GCA_965649725.1 uncultured Sphingomonas sp. | reverse complement strand
CCGATCTTGCCGCCCTTGGGCGCGGTGATCGGGTTCATCACCTTCATCGCCTCGATGATCAGCAGCGTGTCGCCGGCCTTCACGGCTTGGCCGGGAGCGATGAACGGCTTGGCGCCGGGCTCGGGCGAGAGATAGGCGGTGCCGACCATCGGCGATTTGACCGCGTCGACCGGCGCAGCGGCGGGGGCAGACTCGCCGGATGCAGCGGGAGGAGGTGCCGCGGCGGCCGGAGCAGGAGCGGCAGGCGCGGGCGCATAGGCCATGACCGGCGCGCCTTCGCGCTTCACCTTGATCTTGCGGTCGCCATCCTCGACCTCAATCTCTGTCAGTTCGTTGGCGGACAGCAGTTCGGCCAGCTCTTTCACGAGCGCCGTGTCGACGCGCATTGCCTGCTGTTCCTTCGGATCGGCCATGTTCGAAAACCCTTTGAAGTAAGTCCGGCGCTCCCTGTCAGAGCAGGGCCGCTTCGTCCAGTGCCGTAAGGTAACCCTGGGCGCCCTGGCCCTTGATAACGCGCGACGCGGCCATTGCGACCAGGTCGGTATGGCGGAAGGATTCGCGGGTTTCCGGGTCGCTCAGGTGGACCTCGATCACGGGCGTTCCGATGGCCTTCACCGCATCGTGCAAAGCGACGGACGTATGGCTGTAGCCGCCGGGATTGATGATCACCGCCTTCGCGCCGAGCCTTTGCGCTTCGTGCAGCCAGTCGATCAGATGCCCCTCATGATTGGACTGGCGAATGTCGAGCTCGAGGCCAAGCTTGTCGGCGTGATCGACCATCTTCGCCGAAATATCGTCGAGCGTGGCGGACCCGTAGATTTCCGGCTCGCGCGTTCCCAGTAGATTGAGGTTCGGCCCATTGAGGACGAAGATCAGCGGTGGCGTCGCCATGGAGAGCCCCTATATGGGCGAACGAAACATAGGCAAAGCTTTCCGCTCGTCCTGAGGAGCCATTGAGCGAAGTCGAAATGGCGTCTCGAAGGATTGTCCTTCGAGACGGGCCTTCGACAGGCTCAGTCCCTCCTCAGGATGAGCGGGTTGGAGAATATGATGTCCCTCGACGGCACCGCAGGAGTGACCATCAACGGCGAGCAGCGCCGGGTGCAGCATGGCACCACGCTGGCGCAGCTGATCGCCGAGGTCGGGCTCGATCCCGTCCGCGTCGCGGTGGAGCGCAACCTGGAGATCGTCCCGCGCTCGACCTTCGGCGAGCTGATCGTCGAGGATGGCGATACGTTCGAAATCGTTCACTTCGTAGGCGGGGGTTGAGTTGACCGATACATGGACCGTTGCCGGCCGCACCTTCACGTCGCGGCTGATCGTCGGCACCGGCAAATATAAGGATTTCGCGCAGAATGCGGCGGCGGTCGAGGCTTCGGGAGCGGAGATCGTCACGGTCGCGGTGCGCCGCGTGAACATCTCCGATCCGGGCCAGCCGACGCTGCAGGATCATATCGACCCGAAGAAGATCACCTACCTTCCCAACACCGCCGGCTGCTTCACCGCCGAGGACGCGATCCGGACGCTCCGGCTGGCGCGCGAGGCGGGCGGCTGGGACCTGGTCAAGCTGGAGGTGCTGGGCGAGGCGAAGACGCT
>CBFGLY010000370.1:0-1597 GCA_965649725.1 uncultured Sphingomonas sp. | reverse complement strand
ATAAGGTCGTGGCGCTCATCGGGCCGACCATGCCCCCCGCGTGGAAGATCGACGCAGTCAATGGCGACCAGATTTCGGGCGGCGGCGCGGGAAGCCTTGCCGCCGTTGCCGGCTACCCGCACCTCACCGTGCCGATGGGCCAGGTCAAGGGCCTGCCCGTGGGCTTAAGCTTCATCGGGCCGAAATGGTCCGAAGCGTTGCTGTTGTCGCTTGGCTATTCCTATGAGCAGGCGCGCGGGTCTTTGCCGCCTCCGCGGTTCCTGCGATCGATCGAGGAAAGCCCCGAAATCGCGCCGAAGCTGGAGCGGCAGGTCCAGCCGGTGGCCGCTTTAGCTGGTCAGCTTTAATCCCGCGATGCATGCAACAATCGCCAGGATCAGCAGAAGCCGAATGGTCGTGGTGGGCTCGTCGAACAGGGCCATGCCAACCATCACCGTCCCGACTGCCCCAATGCCGCCCCAAACGGCATAGGCGGTGCCCATCGGGATCGAGCGGGACGCGAATTCCAGCAAGCCCATGCTGAGCGTCACCGAAACGAGGAAAGCAAGGGTCCAGGGGATGTTGCGGAAGCCATCGACGAAACGGAGCGCGGTCGTGAACCCAACCTCGAACGCCCCGCCCAGGATCAGCCAGAACCAAGCCATGTTTCGACTCCGCAACCATTGCCCGCCAAGGCGGTTTGACGCCTCATGACGAGCAAGGAAGCCAAGGACAAGTCGCGTACCCCGTGGCGCTTCCATTTGTTCTTCGCGCTCCTCGCCGGAGGCTGGGCCGCAGGCATATGGCAGCTCGGCTGGAGCAAGGGCCTGCTCGCCGGTTTCGATGTGGCCGCATTGGTCTTCCTCGTCACCCACAAGTCGATTTTCGGCGAGACCGCGAAAACATTGCGCGTCGCCGCCGCGAAAAATGACGCGAACCGGATCACGCTGCTTGTCATCAGTTTCCTGTTGAGCGTGGTGATCCTGTCGGCCGTCATTGCCGAACTGGCGCAGCGGGCGGCGATGACGCCGCTCGACAAGGGCTTGGTCGCGGTTAGCCTGGTGCTGGTGTGGATCTTCGCCAACGCCGTCTACACGCTGCACTATGCCCATTTGTTCTACACGGCGGACGATGGAGGAGGGGATCGCGCCGGGCTGGAATTCCCCAGGACGAAGGAGCCGCTGATGGCGGACTTCGTCTATTTTGCATTCACCCTGGGGGTCGCGGTCCAGACCAGCGACGTGATCGTCACCTCTCCCCATATTCGCAAGGTGGTCACTGCCCATTGCGTCGCCGGATTCTTCTTCAATCTCGGCGTGCTCGCGCTGACGATCAACGTGCTGGGATCAAGCTAGCGCCTCGATCTCCGGCTCCGGGCGCGGCTTTTCGCGCGCGGCAACGACACAGCCGCCGACGATCAGAATCGCGCCTGCGAGCGTGTAGGGCGAGACCGGCTCGCTGAACACCAGCCAGCCGAGCGCCGCCGCCCACAGGAAGCCCGAATATTCGGTGACGGCGAGGTAGCTCGCCTCGCCTCGCGCATAGGCATAAGCGAACAGCAATATGCCGGCGAACGACATGGCCGCCGCCGCGACGATCGCTAGCCAATGCTCGCCCG
>CBFGLY010000369.1:0-1607 GCA_965649725.1 uncultured Sphingomonas sp. | reverse complement strand
CGCGCTGCTCGACCGACGCGTAGAAGGCGTCCATGTCGACATGGATGATCTTGCGTTGCCGGGGGTCGTTCACGCCCCGTTCTTTACCTTGGCATCTCGGCGGAGTCATGCTTAAGGGCGCGGCAAATCTCTCCATCCGGGAAGCATCATGAACATCCACGAATATCAGGCCAAGGAACTGCTCGCGAAGTTCGGCGTGCCGGTTCCGGCGGGCTATGCCGCGATGAGCGTCGAGGAGGCGGTGAAGGCCGCCGAGCGGCTTCCGGGGCCTTTGTGGGTGGTCAAGGCGCAGATTCACGCCGGCGGCCGCGGCAAGGGCAAGTTCAAGGAACTCGGCCCCGACGCGAAGGGCGGCGTCCGTCTCGCCCGCTCGATCGAGGAAGTCCGCGCCAACGCCGAGGAGATGCTGGGCAAGACGCTGGTCACGATCCAGACCGGCGAGCACGGCAAGCAGGTCAACCGCCTCTACATCACCGACGGCGTCGACATCGAAAAGGAATTCTACCTCGCGCTGCTGGTCGATCGCGAAAGCAGCAGGATCGCGGTCGTGGCTTCGACTGAAGGCGGCATGGATATCGAGGCGGTCGCCCATGACACGCCCGAGAAGATCGAGACGCTGACCATCGATCCCGCGACCGGCCTGATGCCGCATCACGGCCGCGCCGTCGCTGCGGCGCTCGGCCTGTCCGGCGACCTGGCAAAGCAGGCGGCCAACGTCCTCGCCAAGCTCTACGATGCCTTCATCGGCACCGATGCCTCGCAGATCGAGATCAACCCGCTGGCGATCACCGACGGCGGGAAGCTGATGGTGCTCGATGCCAAGGTCGGTTTCGACAATAATGCCGAGTTCCGCCACCCGGACCTGGAGCAGCTCCGCGACATCAGCGAGGAAGACCCGATGGAGGTCGAGGCGTCGAAGTACGACCTCGCCTACATCAAGCTCGACGGCGACATCGGCTGCATGGTCAACGGCGCCGGCCTCGCCATGGCGACGATGGACATCATCAAGCTGAACGGCGCCTTCCCGGCCAACTTCCTCGACGTCGGCGGCGGCGCTTCGAAGGAGAAGGTCACCGCGGCCTTCAAGATCATCCTCAGCGACCCCGCCGTGAAAGGCATTTTGGTCAACATCTTCGGCGGGATCATGCGTTGCGACACGATCGCCGAAGGCATCGTCGCCGCCGCTCGCGAGGTCGAGCTCGACGTCCCGCTGGTCGTCCGCCTCGAAGGCACCAATGTCGAAAAGGGCAAGGAAATCCTCGCCAACAGCGGGCTGCCGATCGTCGCCGCCAACGACCTTGGAGATGCCGCCCGCAAGATCGTCGCGCAGGTCAAAGAACCCGCGTAAGCCAGGTTTCAGGAGAGACGCATGAAGCTGCTCGTCGCCGTCAAACGAGTGATCGATTACAACGTCAAGCCGCGGGTCAAGATGGACGGCTCGGGCGTCGACCTCGCCAATGTCAAAATGTCGATGAACCCGTTCGACGAGATCGCGGTCGAGGAAGCGATCCGCCTCAAGGAAAAGGGTGCCGCGACCGAGATCGTCGCGGTCTCGATCGGCCCGGCCAAGGCGCAGGAGACGCTTCGCACCGCGCTGGCGATGGGCG
>CBFGLY010000368.1:0-1607 GCA_965649725.1 uncultured Sphingomonas sp. | reverse complement strand
ACATTGGTCGTCATCATCTTGGCCATCGACGCCGGCGGCATTCGCCGATCCGCGTCCTTCGACAGCAGGACGGCGCCCGAGGAAAGATCGATGAGATAGGCGATCGGCGCGGGCGTATCGAACGGGGGGGCCTTCGCCGGCGCGGCCGAGGAAATGGCGAACGAAGCGGCGGTCAGGAACAGGAAGGAGCGGGTCATTGGCGGGCTTCGAATCCTTCAAGCGGTCAGAGGAACTTGCTGTCTAACGCCCCGCTCGAAGCGGCGCGAGTGCTATCCGCGCCGGGAAATCGCATCGGCCAGCAAGCCGATGGTCAGCGCATAATAATTTGAGCAGTTATAATCGAGGATGGAGCGATAATTGGTCGTCAGCAAATAGCCGTCCGCATAAGCGCCGGGCGTCTCCATCAGTGCCGCCATCTCATTGTCCGGGACCCGGCTGTCGGCGGGCCGGATGCCCATGGCACGCCATTCGCGAACGGTCAGCCAGCGGCTGTGGCGGTTGTAGACCGCCGGGCAACGCGGAGGCTTGAGGGCCGAACGAATGGCAGCGCGGTTAAGGTTGGCGGGGACGGACACCGGTACGCCCCACGGCAGGTTCGGCTTCCATCCGGCGTCGCGCAGATAATTGGCGATGGACGCGAACGCATCGTCCTCGCTCCGCCAGATGTCGGCGTAGCCGTCCCCGTCCCCGTCCGCCCGAAGCCGCAAGGCCACCGACGGCATGAACTGAGGGTAGCCGGTGGCTCCGGCATAGCTTCCTTTGAGGGTGCTTCTTCTCACTCCCGCGTCCAACAGTTGCAGCGCGGCGGTGAATTCGGCTTCGAACATCGAACGACGCCGGCCCTCATAGGCCAGGGAGGCCAGCGCCTCGAGCAGGTCGAACGTGCCCGTAATCGATCCGTAGCTGGTCTCCTTGCCGTAAATGGCGATGACGACCGCGGGTTCGACGCCGTAACGCTCACGGATTCGGGACAAGTTGGTCCAGTGCCCGGCGTAGCGCGAATAGCCGCGATTGATCAGTGACGAGGTAATATGCCGGCTGAGATAGGGCCCGAAGGACGGGGGCGCACTGCCGCCTGTTGATGTGGGCCGCTGCGCCCGGTCGAGTTCCATGACCCGGCTATTGAGTTCGAGATAGGGGATAATGGACTGGATCGTCGCCTCTCGAACTCCCGCGCTCCGTGCCAGGGCGGACAGCCGGACCTTATAGGCGGCAAAGCCGGTCAATGGGATGGCGGGCTGCGGCGATGGGACCGGCGGCCGTTGCGCAATTAGCGGCACTGCCGGGCGTTGGGCCTGGGGCAGCGGGGCGAGCGGATCGACCTGCGCACTCGCAGAGGTGCCGGCCAGGACCATCGCAACAAACGCCAAACGCAACTTCATTTCGCCTCCCTTGCGACTTCGGCATAGGCTAGCGGCGGCGCCGCCTGCCGCCCACCGCCATTCGTCCCGCGCCTTGCACAGCCCATCGTCGTCGCTTAGGCGGTCCAGGCTGAAGGCAAGATGACCGCCATATGCGGAGAGGTGGCCGAGTGGTTTAAGGCAGCGGTCTTGAAAACCGCCGTGGGCGCAAGCTCACCGTGGGTTCGAATCCCACCCTCTCCGCCA
>CBFGLY010000367.1:0-1612 GCA_965649725.1 uncultured Sphingomonas sp. | reverse complement strand
AAGAGGTCCGCGCGCGAATTCCAGTGCACCAGCATCGAAGGCCGATCGCGCCGCCAGCCTTGCCAGATCAAGAAAGGCGCTCACCCTGAGCTTGTCGAAGGGTATGTTGAAGTGCCGCGCCAGCGCTCGCGCTTCGACAAGCTCAGCGTGAGCGCGAGGGAAGAAGTCCCATCGCAAATTGATTCAGCGAGGGAGGAAGTGTCCCATCGCGAATTGATTCAGGCAGCGCGCTTTCCTAATGGGGCGCGAGTGGCTCCGTAGCTCAGCCGGATAGAGCGACGGTTTCCTAAACCGCAGGTCGCAGGTTCGAGTCCTGCCGGGGCCACCACCATTTGGGCGCAAGGGGAGAAGCGATGCTCGGCCGGCTATTCGTGGAACATCCGAAGTCCCTGGGAATGAGCTGGGCGGAGCATGGCGCCGGCGCCGTCGTCATCGGCGCTCGCATGGTCGGCGCGGGGCTGGCCTGCATCGTCCACGCCGCGGTGCCGGGCATCTTCACCCAGACCGCGGGAAAGACGGTCCTCGATCTCCACGACCATATGATGCAGCGCAGGGCAGGGGCGGCGAACCCCAGCGCCTGGCCCGACTATGAAATCTGACTCGGCCGGCGCCGACGTCGTCATCATCGGAGGCGGATTTTCGGGCACGATGCTGGCTGCCCAGCTGGCGCGGCGCGGGGTAAGTTCGGCCATCGTGGAAGGACGTTCTCGGGAAGGAAGGGGCACCGCCTTTTCGACCCCGGAAGCAGTGCACCTGCTGAACGTACCGGCGGGGAAGATGAGCGCCTGGCCCGACGAGGCCGGGCATTTCGCCGATGCGGTCGCGAGCGAGGGCTATCAGGCCGGCGACTTCGTTCCCCGCCGGCGCTTTGGAGATTATCTTTCCGCAATCCTGGCCGAGGCCCGCGCAACCGGCTGTGTCGAGGTTATCAAAGGCCAGGCGGTCGGTGCGACGCAGGACGATTCCGGCTGGACGGTTCGATTGGCGGACGGGTCGGAGGTTGGCGGCAAAGCGCTGGCGCTTGCGCAAGGCAATCAGCCGCCGGAGCCGCTTCGCGCTGCCCAAGGCCTTTCGTCCCAACTGTTCGTCAACGATCCGTGGAGCGACGAGGGCCGCGCGGCGGTGGCGAAGGTAGCCGAAGATGGCGGCGACGTGCTGATCGTCGGGACCGGCCTCACCATGGTCGATGTCGTGCTGAGCCTGGATGCGGCCGGTAACCGGGGGCGCATCGTCGCGCTGTCGCGCCGTGGCCTGGTCCCGCGGGCTCACGCGCCTTACGAGCCGGCAGCTGTCGAGCGCGGCGAAGTGCCGCAGGGTTCGGTGCGCGGCCTGTGGCGCTGGCTGAGGAAGCGCGGGGCAGAGGTCGGCTGGCGCGGCGCGGTGGACTCGCTGAGGCCGCACAGCCATGCGCTGTGGCAAGCGCTGGACGAGGAGCAGCAGAAGCGATTCCTGCGCCATGCCCGGCCGTGGTGGGACGTTCACCGCCACCGCATCGCGCCCGAGGTCGCGGGGGTGCTGAAACGGCTGATCGGCGAGGGCCGGCTGGAAATCGTCGCCGGCCGGATCCAGTCGCTGCGCGAAGGGAACCGCGAGCTGATCGCCGGCATCAAAC
>CBFGLY010000366.1:0-1615 GCA_965649725.1 uncultured Sphingomonas sp. | reverse complement strand
AAGTGCCGCCCTTCCTTCGCGGCAAGGGCCAGGGCTGGGTCACCGCCGAATATGGGATGCTGCCCCGCGCCACCCACACCCGCGGCAACCGCGAGGCGGCCAAGGGGAAGCAGTCGGGCCGGACGCAGGAAATCCAGCGGCTGATCGGGCGTTCCCTGCGTACCGTGGTTGACCTGCCGAAGCTCGGCGAGCGGCAGGTGATCGTCGACTGCGACGTGATCCAGGCGGACGGCGGGACCCGCACCGCCGCGATTTCCGGCGCCTGGGTCGCGCTTCGGATCGCGGTGGACAAGCTGATCGCGGCCGGAACGCTGACCGACGACCCGATCCACACCCAGGTCGCGGCGGTGAGCTGCGGCTTTCATGGCGGCCAGGCGGTGCTCGATCTCGACTATGACGAGGACAGCCAGGCCGGCTGCGACGGCAATTTCGTGCTGACCGCCGACGGCCAGATGGTCGAGGCGCAACTAACCGCGGAAGGCGAATGTTTCGACGAAGAGGGATTGCTCCGGCTGCTCCGCCTGGCGCGGATGGGTTGCGGCGAGATCTTCCGTGAGCAGTTGAAGGCGGCAGGCAAATGAAGGCGATCGGTCCCAAGCTCGTCATCGCGACGCACAACTCGGGAAAACTGCGCGAAATCCGTGAGTTGCTGGCCCCGTTTGGGATCGAGTGCGTCGGCGCGGCCGAGCTCGACCTTCCCGAGCCGGAAGAGACCGGCAACACGTTCATCGACAATGCCGAGCTCAAGGCACGCGAGGCCGCGGACCTCAGCGGCCTTCCTGCGCTGGCGGACGATAGCGGGCTGTCGGTGGACGCGCTTCACGGGCTCCCGGGGATCTTCTCCGCCCGCTGGGCCGAGGACGAAGACGGCAACCGCGATTTCGGTCGGGCGATGGAAAGGGTCCAGCGCGAGATCGAGGCGGGCGGTGAAGAGGCCAGCCGCGACGCCCATTTCGTCTGCGCGCTGGCGATTGCCTGGCCGGACAATGGCCAGACCGAAAGTTTCGAAGGAAAGGTGTTCGGCACGCTGACCTGGCCGCCGCGCGGCGACAGGGGCTTCGGCTACGACCCGATCTTCGTCGCCAACGGGATGGACCAGACCTTCGCCGAGATCGACCCGGCCGAGAAGCACGCCATCAGCCACCGGGCCGAGGCGTTCAGGAAGCTAGTTGCCGCCCTGGGCGAGCTGGCTTGAAGCGGCCATGAAAAGGCCGTCCTTGTTGCCGGTGGGCGAATAACGGCAGACGAAATAGTCGGTCGTCGGGCTCGATGCGACGGCACAGCCGACATGGGTCGTGCTCGGCCAGACGATCTGCGTGTAATGGGCGACATCGTGCCACTCGCCGGTCGTGCTGACGTCGGGGAAGGTGCCGGGACGGAAGACCCGTTCCTCGGCCACCATCGTCCCGATCATCACGTCGTAGGAAAAGACCCCGCGCTGCCCGCGCCACAGATTCTCGCCCTGCTTCTTGCGGCGGCCGGGGGTCCGGTCGTGACCGTAGATGCCGGTTTGAGCCATATATTGCGCATGCGCCATGGCGCCGGCGGCAAGCTCGTCGCTCCACGCCATCGGCTGCACGCCGAAGCGCGCACGCGCGTCGTTCTGGGCCTTCAG
>CBFGLY010000365.1:0-1619 GCA_965649725.1 uncultured Sphingomonas sp. | reverse complement strand
ATATTGAAGCTCCTCGACGGGCAAGTCCGCGACATCCCGGACATCGTCGCCAATGCCTATCCAGGGCTCGACCAGAGGCTGGTTCCGGCCGCCGGCGGATCGGTCCTTGCCCACCTTGTGGACCTTGAGCGGCGCGGGCTCGTTGAAGCCGGGGAGGGAGAGACATGGACGAAACGAGCCGCATCAAGCTGAACCGCCCGCTCGCCATCGGCGCGGTGATCGTGGCGCTGATCCTTGGCCTGATCGTCGGCGGAGCCCTCGATATCGGCAAGCGGCTGTTCGGCGGACCCGATCCGGAGACGGTCGCCTCGTCCGCGCTGCAGTCGATGCGCGCGCAGAACCGGCTGGTGCCCTTCGTCGCCCGCTACGTGTCGGTGGTCAGCAGCCGGCAGGAGCGGCTTGGCGGGCTGGTCAGCACCGAGCGGACGCTCGTCCTGCCCGGCGACGTCCGTTACGAGCTCGACCTGGCCAAGCTAGGCCCCGAGGATGTCCGGTGGGACGCGGGAAGCAACACGCTGAGCGTGACTCTTCCCGAGATTGAGATCGCCGGGCCCGAGGTCGATCTCGCCGCGGCGCGCGAATATGGCGAGAATGGCGTGCTGTCGGCGCTGACCGACGCCGACCAGGCCCTCGACCGCAACAACCGCGCCCGCGCCGTCGCCGATCTTCGCAAGCAGGCCGGCGCGGCGGTGCCGATGCGCCTGGCGCGGGAAGCGGGTAGGCAGGCGGTCGAGCGAAGCTTCGCGCTTCCGCTCCAGGCGGCCGGTTTCGACAATGCCAAGGTCGTCGCCCGCTACCCGACCGAGGGCTCGCCGGTGACCCAGCCCCTTGACCATAGCCGCGCCTATAACGATGTGCTTGCGGAGGGGAGAAACTGACGTGACCGCGCAAGCACAGAGCCTCAAGGGCCTCGACCTATTGGCCGAGATCGCGCGCCTCAAGAAAGAGCGCAACGCGGTCATCCTCGCCCATTATTACCAGAAGCCGGAAATCCAGGACCTTGCCGATTTCGTCGGCGACAGCCTCGACCTGTCGCGCAAGGCCGCTGCGACCGATGCGGACGTTATCGCATTTTGCGGCGTGCGCTTCATGGCGGAGACGGCGAAAATCCTGTCGCCGGAAAAGATCGTGATCCTGCCCGACATGGACGCCGGCTGCTCGCTGGAGGACAGCTGCCCGCCGGACCAGTTCGCGGCGTTCCGCGCGGCGCATCCGGACCATATCGCGCTGACCTACATCAACTGCTCGGCGGCGGTGAAGGCGCTCAGCGACATCATCGTCACCAGCTCGTCGGCGCAGATCATCCTCGACCAGATCCCCAAGGATCAGAAGATCATCTTCGGTCCCGACCGGCATCTCGGCGGCTATCTGTCACGCACGTTGGGGCGGGAGATGCTGTTGTGGCCCGGCATCTGCATCGTCCACCAGGCGTTCAGCGAGACCGAGCTTCTGAAGCTCAAGGCCGAGCATCCGGGCGCGCCGGTCGCGGCGCATCCCGAATGCCCGCCGCATATCGTCGACCATGCCGATCATGTCGGAAGCACCAAGTCGATCCTCGATTTCGCGATCAACTCGCCCAGCGACACGATCCTGGTCGCGACCGAGCCGCACATCATCCA
>CBFGLY010000364.1:0-1621 GCA_965649725.1 uncultured Sphingomonas sp. | reverse complement strand
CGGCGTCGAAGCATGGAGTGATCGGCCTGATGCGCAGCCTGGCGGTCGAGTTCGCTGCCAGCAACATGACGGTCAACGCCATCTGCCCGGCCTTCGTCGATACGCCCATGGTCGATGCTTCGGCGGCGCGGATCGCGTCCGTCTCCAGCCGGAGCGAGGACGAAGCGCGCCAGTCGCTCGCTGCGATGAACCGGCACGGGAAGCTGATCCATCCCGACGGAGTCGCCACCATGATCCTCAGCGTGTGCCTGCCGCAGAGCCGCGACGTGAACGGCGCCGCAATCGCCATCGACGGGGGAACCACGGCATGAGCCTCGACCCCACTACCCTGGAGCCCACCCATTTCCGCTGGGCGTTCGAAGATGGCGTCGGGACGATCACGCTCGATCGGCCTGAGCGGAAGAACCCGCTGACCTTCGAAAGCTATGCCGAGCTTCGTGACCTGTTCCGCGCGCTTTGCACTGCGCCCGATGTCAGGGTCATCGTCCTGACCGGCGCGGGCGGCAATTTCTGTTCCGGCGGCGACGTGCACGAAATCATCGGCCCACTGACCCGGATGGACCTGGTGGGCCTTCGCGAATTCACGACCATGACCGGCGACCTGGTCCGGGCGATGCGCGACTGCCCGCAGCCGATTGTCGCCGCGGTCGAGGGCGTCTGCGCCGGCGCCGGCGCGATCCTGGCGATGGCCAGCGACCTTCGCCTGGCTTCACCGGACGCAAAGACCGCCTTCCTCTTCACCCGCGTAGGCCTGTCCGGCGCGGACATGGGTGCCTGCGCCATCCTGCCACGCATCATTGGCCACGGCCGAGCGGCGGAGCTGCTGTTCACCGGCCGCTCGATGAGCGCGGAGGAGGGCGAGCGCTGGGGATTCTTCAGCCGGATCGTCGACGACGTGAAGGCGGAGGCAGGCGCCTTGGCGAAGCAACTCGCAGGCGGACCGGTCCAGGCGCATTATATGACCAAGCGCCAACTCGACGCCGAATGGAACGTGTCGATCGGGGAAGCGCTGGACATGGAAGCCGAAGCGCAGGCCGATTGCATGACCACCAACGATTTCAAGCGCGCCTACGAAGCCTTCGCTGCCAAGCGCCGTCCGGAGTTCCAGGGTGACTGACTGGCTCGACTGGCCCTTCTTCGAACCGCGCCACCGCGAACTGGCGGAGAGGCTGGAGGATTGGTCCCAAGCCACGATCCACGACGCGCATCCCACCGACGCCGATGCCGCTTGCCGAGCGCTGGTGGCCGAACTTGGGAAGGCTGGCTTCCTCAAGCTGTGCGTGGCGACGGACGGGAAAGCCCCTGACGTTCGCAGCCTGGCCATCGCACGCGCGACGCTCGCCCGCGTTCACGGGCTGGCCGACTTCGCCTTCGCGATGCAGGGCCTCGGTTCGGGAGCGATCAGCCTGTTCGGCAGCGAAGCGCAAAAGGCCGAATGGCTGCCGAAAGTTGCAAGCGGCGAGGCCATCGCGGCCTATGCACTGACCGAGCCGGGGACGGGCAGCGACGCCGCCAACATCGCGATGCGCGCCGAGCAGGTGAATGGCCAGTGGATGCTGACCGGTGAGAAGAGCTACATCAGCAACGGCACGATTGCCGATGTCTTGACGGTCTTCGCCCG
>CBFGLY010000363.1:0-1623 GCA_965649725.1 uncultured Sphingomonas sp. | reverse complement strand
TGTCGCGGAGGTGGGGAAATGTGGATCCCCTTTGTGGAGCCTTAAGGAGACCAGAGATGGCCAAGTTTCTGAAGCTGATCAAGAACGACAAGGGTGCGACCGCGATCGAGTACGGCCTGATTGCCGCTCTCATTGCCGTTGCCGCGATTGCCGCGATGGGCAACATCGGTAACAACCTCGGCAGCACCTTCAACGAAGTTTCGAGCAAGCTCTAAGCTTCCTTGATCGCCAAAAGAAGCGGCGGTGCCCCAACGGGCGCCGCCGTTTTCTTTTGCGCGCTAGGTTCGCCCGAGTGCCTGTTCGGCGAGTAGCAGTGCACCCCTGGGCCCGGCGTCGGCCTTGAGCTCCGCCGCGAATATCGGCGCTCGATCCTCGATGTAGGGCAGATAGCCGTCCAGCTTGTCGGCGCAGCGGCCGGCGATCGCATCGACCAGCCAGGGCCGGGCGTTGACCACTCCGCCTCCGAATATGATGCGCTCGCTTGCCAGGGTCAGGAACAGGTTGGCCGCGGCTTCGGCCAGCGGATCGATGACGAACGGCCAAAGCTCGTGATCGTCGGGCACGTCCTTCCCCGCTAGTCCCGACCGGCCCTCGATGGCGGGGCCGGCGGCAAGGCCCTCCAGGCAATCGCCGTGAAACGGGCAGCTTCCTGCAAAGCCATCGCCTGCCCTTCGGGGAACGCGCATATGGCCCGCTTCCGGATGGAGCTGGCCGACGACCGGCGCCCCGCCGACGATGATTCCGACGCCGATCCCGGTGCCGACCGTGACGTAGACATGGTCCGCGCAGCCCCGGGCCGCACCCCACCGGCCTTCCGCGAGCGCGGCCGCCGTCACGTCGGTATGAAGGGCGACCGGTCCCTCGATCGAGGGAGCGAGGGCATCGATCAGGTCGGCGCCGCTCCAGCCTTGCTTGGGAGTCGACAAGACCCGGCCATAGTGCTTCGCATTGGGCCGGACCTCGACGGGTCCGAAGCTCGCGATTCCAAGCGCGGCAATCGGCGCCTCCCGATTCCACGCCTCCAGCTGCCCCCTGACCTGTCCAAGGGTCGAGCCTGCGTCGCCGGTGTCGAAACGGACACGGTCGGCGATGGTCGTGCCGTCGCCCAGCACCACGATCGCATTGGTGCCGCCAAGCTCAAGTCCGGCGAGTCTTGTCATGTCTTCCACGGTTCATCGGCAGGAGCCGAAAGGCAAGCGCGGTGGCGTTCCGCGGCCGCTGCCTGGAACGCCCGGCACTTTTTCCGCGTCCAGGCGATATGCAGCTATGCTCGACGCATTGCCCCCGGCCGACCCTCCCGCAGCGGTCATCGTCGTTACCGGCAAGGCGCTTCCCGACCCGTCCGCGGAAAAGGCCTATCATGTCGACGTGCTGGACCGGCGAAGCCTCGACGATGCTCCCTCCCAGCGTCTGGACGTTCTCCTGAAAGCGCTGCCGGGCGTCCAATATTTCCGCCGCTCGAATTCGGACAGCGCCCATCCGACCAGCCAGGGCGTCACCCTTCGCGCCCTGGGCGGCAACGCCTCGAGCCGGGCGCTGCTGGTCCTTGACGGAGTGCCGCAGGCCGATCCGTTCGGCGGCTGGGTCAACTGGCCGGCCTATGATCCGTCCGGGCTTCAAGAG
>CBFGLY010000362.1:0-1636 GCA_965649725.1 uncultured Sphingomonas sp. | reverse complement strand
ATGATTACAGCCGCATCATCCTGGCGGACGAGATCAGCCCCGACGGCTGCCGCCTGTGGGACATGAAGACCAACGAAAAGCTCGACAAGGACCGCTTCCGCCAAAGCCTCGGCGGCGAGGCCGAAGCCTATCAGGAAGTCGCCCGCCGCCTCGGCCTGATGCCCGAGGGCGACGAAGCGACCGCCGTGCTCGACCTCGACGAGCACCGCAAGAAGCGGGGGAGATAGCGTACCAATGCCGTTCGCTTCGAGCGCAGGTTCGAGCGAAGCCGAGAACCGAAGTCGAGAAGGTGGTTCTCGACGGTTGCATCTCGACTTCGCTCGATGCTGCTCGAACCGAACGGACCGGTGCGATGGTTGATGCCTCTCCCCCGCGTCAGAGTCGTTACCCTCAACGCCGCGCTTGGGCCGCTTGATTATCGCGTGCCCGAAGGCATGGCGGTCGAGCCCGGCTCGGTCGTCGTCGCGCCGCTCGGCCCGCGGCAGCTCGTCGGCGTCGCCTGGGAGGCCGACCGGCTCCAGACTGAGGAGGTAGGCGACAACCGGCTTCGTCCCCTTGCCGGGCTCGTCGATGTCCCACCCATTCCCGCGCCCCTCCGCCGCCTGTGCGAATGGACCGCGGACTATTATCTCAGTCCTCTGGCGGCAGTGTTGCGCATGGTGCTGCCCTCCTCGTCCGCGCTCGCCGTGCCGAGGCAATTGATCGAGTATCGGCCGACGGGCCAGATGCCGCCGCGGCTCACGCCCCAGCGGGAGCAAGCACTGTCGCGGATCGAAGGGCGCCAGGGCACCGTGAGAGAATTGGCCGCTCACGCCGAGGTCAGCGACGCGGTGATGCGCGGTCTGGTCAATGCCGGTGCTCTCGAACGGGTCGAAGTGGACGCCGACCGACCGCTCCCGGTGCCCGATCCGGAGTTCGCCCGGCCGGCCCTGAACCCGGAACAGCAGGATGCCGCCGCCAGCCTCGAAAATTCCATCGGCAAGGGTTTCGATCCGGTATTGCTGGATGGCGTCACCGGCTCCGGCAAGACCGAGGTCTATTTCGAAGCGATTGCCGAGGCGCTCAGGCAGGACCGCCAGATCCTTGTCCTTCTCCCCGAGATCGCGCTCACCGAGCCGTTCCTGACCCGCTTCGCCGCCCGCTTCGGCTGCGAGCCGGTTGCCTGGCACAGCGACCTCCGCTCCTCCCAGCGGCGCCGGGCATGGCGGGCCATCGCAAGCGGCGAGGCGAAGGTCGTCGTCGGCGCTCGCTCCTCGCTGTTCCTGCCCTACCCCAACCTCGGCCTGATCGTCGTCGACGAGGCGCATGAGCCGAGCTTCAAGCAAGAAGAGGGCGTCCAATATCACGCCCGCGACGTCGCGGTGATGCGCGGGCATTTCGAAGATATCCCGGTCATCCTCGCGACCGCGACCCCCGCCATCGAAACGCGCCACATGGTCGATGTCGGCCGTTATCGCGAGCTGCAGCTGACCGAACGGCACGGCGTCGCGGAGATGCCGGCGATCCGTGCCATCGACCTTACCCAGGACCCGCCACTTCGGGGCCGCTGGCTGGCGCCGAGCCTGGTCGCCGAGCTGGAGACCAACCTCGATGCGGGCGAGCAATCTTTATTGTTCCTCAATCGCCGCGGCTTCGC
>CBFGLY010000361.1:0-1650 GCA_965649725.1 uncultured Sphingomonas sp. | reverse complement strand
GTCGCGCAGACGCCCGCCTTGCAGGCGAAGGGCGCGGGGAGTCCGGCTTCGCGAGCGCTGTCGAGGATGTTGGCCTCGGTGAACTCGACCTTCCGGGTCCGACCGTCGAGCGTGACGCTGAGAGTCAGGCCGGCTGCTTCTTCCTGGAGCGCCGCCATTTGCGCGGCAAGCGCGGCGGAAGGCCGTCCGGCGGTGAACCGTTCGATGTGGATGCGGTCGTTCGCGACCCCCTTGGCGAGCAAGGCCTCTTCGGCCGCGTCCATCATCGGGCCTGGGCCGCAGATGAACCAGGCGTCGACGGCCTTCGGATCGTCGATCAGATTCTCAATCGCCTCGTCGCAGGTCTCGCGGTCGAGCATGCCGTTGAACAGCTCGACATCGCCTTCTTCGTCGCTGAGGAAATGATAGAGCTCGAACCGGCCCATGTAGCGGTCCTTGAGCGCCGCCAGCGCCTCCAGGAAGATGACCGAATTCGCGTCGCGGTTGCCGTAGAAGAGCGTGAAGCGCGACTTGGGCTCGACGCTGAGCGCGGTGCGGATCAGCGAGATGACCGGGGTGATCCCCGACCCGCCCGCGAAACCGACATAATGGCGGGTCGCGCTCGGATCGAAATCGGTCGTGAACGAGCCGTGCGGCGTCATGACGTCCAGCGTGTCGCCAGGCTTCAGCTCATCGCCGACCCAATTGGAAAAGACACCGCCCGCGATGCGCTTCACCGTCACGCGGATCTCGCCGGCTTCGGGCGCAACGCACAGGGAGTAATTGCGCCGAACTTCCTCGCCGCCAATGTCGGCGCGCAGCGTCAGATGCTGCCCCGCCTTGAAGCGGAAGGCCGTCTTCAGCTCTTCCGGCACCTCGAACAGGATCGAATTGGCCTCGTCTGTCTCGGCCACGATCTCCGCGACCCGAAGCGCATGGAAATGCTCGGCCATTACCAGGCCGCTTGCGGATAGGTGCGCGGCAGATACTGCATCACCGCGAGGAGGTGGCCGAGATGCTCGCTGTGATGGCCGCGCCGTCCGCCGAGGATCGGGCGCTGCTCGGCCGGCGTCGCCAGTGTCGCCTCGGCCAGGACGGCGCCGATCGCGGTGCGATATTCTTCCTCGAAGGTCTGGGGGTTTACCGCAATGCCGCGCTCGACCAGCGCTGCCAGCGTTTCGTCCAGCTCGAACAGCTCCGGCACGAAGCGCCAGCACCAGTCGAGCCCGTCGCGCATCCGCTCCGCGCTATCCTCGGTACCGTCGCCCAGCCGGATCACCCAGTCCGCCGCCAGCTCGCGGTGATAGGCGACTTCCTTGACCGCCTTGGCCGCCACCGCGGCGATGCGCTCGTCGGTCGAACCGGCAAGCCGCTCGTAGAGCATGTGCTGCCAGGTCGAGAAGAGGAACTGCCGCGCGATCGTCTGGGCGAAATCGCCATTGGGCTGCTCGACCAGCAGGCAATTCTTCCAGTCGAGAACGTCGCGGTGGAACGCCTGTTCGTCCGCATCGCCAACGATCGACAGGAAATTGGTCGCCTGGCCGATCAGGTCCAGCGCGATGTTCGCCAGACTAAGGTCAACCTCCAGCACCGGCGCATGGCCGCACCATTCGCTGAGCCGCTGGCCCAGGATCAGCGCATCGTCGCCCAGCCGCTGGCAATAATCCGCGA
>CBFGLY010000360.1:0-1664 GCA_965649725.1 uncultured Sphingomonas sp. | reverse complement strand
CGCCGCTCCGCCGCAACGTGACGATCGAGGATGTCGGCGGGGCGGGGCTATACCTCTGCTCGGACCTTGCGAGTGGCGTCACCGGCGAAATCCACCACGTCGACGCCGGCTACAACGTCGTCGGGATGAAGGCCGAGGACGCGCCCGACATCGCGACGGTCTAGCGATGACCGTCGCCCGGCACGTCATTGTTACCGGTCGGGTGCAAGGCGTCTTCTTTCGGGCTTGGACGAAGGAAGAGGCGGGGAAGCTGGGCATTAAGGGTTGGGCCCGGAACCGCGCCGACGGCTCGGTCGAAATCCATATGGAAGGCTCAGAGGGGGCGGTCGATCAGATGGTCCACCGCCTCCGCAGTGGGCCATCCCATGCTCGCGTTGATGATCTGACGCTAGATGTGACCGAGCCGGAAGATTTTAGCGATTTTAAAATTCGTCACTGACCGCCCCCCCCTCTTAGCTCGCCGCGACGGCCGGTGCCGGCTGGGTAAGCAGGCGCCAGTTCATTCGGGGGTAGGAGTCCAGCTGGCGTCCGAGGCTGCTGGTGATAAAGGTCAGCCGCTCGACGGTTCGGCTGTAGATGAGCGGGCCGGCATCGAGGAAACGGAACGGCGTTCCGGCCGTGAGCCGGAAGAACTCGTCCTTGGCCTGTTGATCGTCCCCGGTAACGAGCACGTCGCTTAGGTCCTGCCCGAATTGGGGCGCATCGAACACCTCCCAGAAGACGTTCTTGAACGCACCGATGACGCGCACTTCAGGGAGCTGCCGCTGCACCTCTTCCGCGCCGCTGCTGTCCCACGGGGTCACGAAATCGCTGTAGTCGTCGTTGAACGGATTGCTGATGTCGATCAGCAGCTTTCCGGCCAATTGGTCGCGATGGAGGTCGAGAAAATCGAACAGTCCGTCGCGGATGAACACGGCCGGAAGGATGGCCGGGGCCGATAAGGCTTCCTCATGGGTGCCGGCGCGCAGCGTCGGGATGCCAAGCTCATCGACGATCGCCGCGGCGCGCTCGACATCGCGCGAGGCGAGGATCACCTGGCGTCCGGCCCTGGCGAACATGGCCGCCAGGCGCGATCCCATGCGCCCGGTCCCGAGCACGCCGAGTTCGGGCATGAATTGAATTGAATTGATCACAATCTGTCCCCTTTGGTTTGGCAGGCTGATTGCGGCGCATTTATGGGCCGGGCGATCAGGACTCCAACGAAACGCGCGGGGAAGACAATAAGTAGAGCTTATGGAATGGGGGGCGTTGTCCGGCGGGCTAATTGGCGAAGGGGTCCCTGACAAGGATCGTATCGTCCCGCTGGGGCGAAGTGCTGACCAGCGCCACGGGGCAGCGGATCAATTCCTCGATGCGGCGGACATATTTGACCGCCTGGGCAGGGAGATCGGCCCAGCTCCGGGCGCCGGCGGTGGTGCCGCTCCAGCCTTCCATTTCCTCGTAGATCGGCTCGACGCGAGCCTGGTCGGCGGCGTGGGGCGGGAGATAGTCGAACGTCTCCTCGCCGATGCGGTAGCCGGTGCAGATTTTCACCGTTTCCATCCCGTCGAGCACGTCGATCTTGGTGAGCGCGATGCCGGTGACGCCGCTGACCGCGGCGGACTGTCGGACCAGCACGGCGTCGAACCAGCCGCAGCGGCGCTGGCGGCCGGTGACGGTCCCGA
>CBFGLY010000359.1:0-1672 GCA_965649725.1 uncultured Sphingomonas sp. | reverse complement strand
ACATCGAGGTCGATCGCCGCGGCAAATATGCGGCGGTGAACCTGCAGCCGCTGGCCTGACGGCTCTACCCTTGAAGCGGGGCGATCAGCCCGTCCGGCCAGGCGCCGGGCGGGCTTTTTCGTAGGCGCCTCACTTCATCGGGATCGGCCGGCCCATCACCATCACATAAGCCACATGGGTGACGGCGGCGGGATCGACCAGCGGGTCGCCGTCGACGGCGATAAGGTCGGCCGACTTGCCCGGATCGAGCGTCCCCGTCTCCGCCGATAGTCCGAGCAGCTCCGGCCCGCCCTTGGTCGCCGCGACGAGCGCATCGCGAGGGCTCATGCCGCCCTTCGAAACCATCAGTGCAAGCTCCTGGTTCGCCTGGCTGTGAGGCGCCACGCCGCTGTCGGTGCCGAGCGCGATCCTGACACCGGCCTTGTAGGCCTTGTTGAGGCCAACGCCCCATTGGGCCAGCGCCTGGCGAGCCTTGATTTCGCTGTTGGGCGTGAAGATGCCCTTGCCGATATATTGGTTGAGCCCGCTGAACGCCATCAGCGTTGCCGAATAATAGCTTCCCCGCGCCTTCATTTCGCGAACGCCGGCGTCGTCGATGAACGTCCCATGCTCGATCGAATCGACCCCGGCCCGAACCGCGGCGAGGATGCCGCCGGCACCGTGGGCGTGGGCGGCCGCCTTGAGGTGAAGCGAATGGGCCGTATCGACGATCGCCTTCATCTCAGCATCGGTGAAATGCTGCTCGAGGCCCATGGCGCCCGGGTCCAGCACCCCGCCGGTGGCGTGGAACTTGATGACGTCCACGCCCGTCGCGGCGATCTTCCGCACCGCCCGGGCGCATTCGTCGGCACCGGTGCACACGCCCACCTGGCCCTGCTGATTGACGGCTTCGGCAAGCTCGGGATTGAAACCGACGGCGGCATCGCCATGGCCGCCGATCATCGACAAGGCCGGGCCTGACACCTGGATACGCGGGCCAGGGAATGCGCCGTCGCGGATGGCGTCCCGCGTCGCGAGGCCGGACTCCGGCCCGCTGCCGAGATCGCGCACGGTGGTGAAGCCCGCCCGCGCCATCGCCAGCGCATTGCGCAAGCCGACGATCGCCGCATAGGCCTCGCTATATTTGGGCGTCAGGCCCTGGTACCAGGGCTGGCCCGCGTCACCCGTCAGATGGACATGGACGTCGGTCATCCCCGGCATCACCGTCCTCGATCGCATGTCGACCACCGTCGCTCCGGCGGGAGCGGTCGCTCCATCCTCGATCGAGCGGATCCGCCCATTTTCCACGATTACCGTGGACGGCCCGCGCGCCGGCTTTGAGGCATCGACGATCAGCCGCCCTGCCTGGATGGCGAAGGTTTCGGCATGAGCGGTGGTGGCGGCAAGCAGCGCTGCTGCGAATGCGATGAACTTCACTCTCGTCTCTCCCTGTTCGAACCGGGAGACTAGCCGCCCAATCTCAAGTCACAAGCGCAAGCAGCGTTTCGATCCTGTCAGCCTCGTGCGCGGGCTTGTCGGTCCGGATCCGGCTGATTCGCGGAAAGCGCATGGCCAGGCCGGATTTGTGCCGGGTCGACCGGTGGATGGAATCGAACGCGACTTCCAGCACCAGCTTGCGCTCGACCTCCCGGACCGGCCCGAAGCGATTGAGCGTATTGTTGCGGACGAAGCG
>CBFGLY010000358.1:0-1683 GCA_965649725.1 uncultured Sphingomonas sp. | reverse complement strand
TCGCTGTAATAGCTCGACCGCTTCCCCGATCCCCGCTGGGCGTACATCAGGACGCAATCGGCGGTCAGCGGATCGCGTTTCCATTTATACCAAAGCCCCACCTTGCGTCCGCCGACATAGGGGCTGTCGCGGCGTTTGAGCATCATGCCCTCGACGCCCTCCTCGCGGACTCCGGCGCGCATCTGCTCCAGCGCTTCGAAGCTATCCGCCTCGATCAGGCTCGACAGGTCGAAGCGGTCAGGATCGAGCCGGTCGACGAAGGACTCCAGCCGAACCCGTCGCTCGCTCCACCCCAGCCCGCGCAAATCCTCCTCGCCTTCGAAGAGAATGTCGTAGAGCCGGACGAAGGCGGGATATTGGCCCTGGACCTTGGCGCTGACGTTCTTGCGGCCGAGCCGTTGCTGAAGCGCGTTGAAGCTGGCCGCGGCGCCGCCTTGCGCTTCGCCCCTGACCAGCAGCTCTCCGTCGAGGACCGCGGGGATTGCGAAAGCCTGCGCAATGTCCGGGAAGCTTCCGCTGATATCGTCCCCGGTGCGGCTGTAGAGGCGCGTTTGCCCTCCCGCGTGGACCAGCTGGATTCGAATGCCGTCCCATTTCCACTCGGCGGCATAATCGTCGAGGCCGACTCGCGTTTCGTCGAGGGGGTGGGCCAGCATGAAGGGCCGGAACACCGGAACATCCTTGGCGGTCGGTTGGGGGCCCCGCCCTTCGCCCCAGTCGAACAGTTCGGCATAGGGCGGCCTGAGGCCGTGCCAGACTTCCTCGACCTGCTCGACATCCAGGTTGAAGGCATCGGCCAGCGCCTGCTTCGACAGCCTGGCGGAAATGCCCACGCGAAGCGCCCCTGTGGCGAGCTTCAGGATGGCGAAGCGGCCCGACGCGTCGAGATGATCGAGCATGTTCGCAAGCACCGAAGGCGCGTCGCTCTTGCTGGCAAGGCGGAGCCGCTCGACCGCGTCCGACAGGCGGATGCTGCCGTCGTCGATCTCGCAGCGCTCGCCTTCCGGAGTCGGCCAAAGCAGGGACACCGTCTCCGCCATGTCGCCGACATAGTCCCGGCTCATGCCGAGCAGGACGGGATCGATCCGCTCTTCCGCAAGGGCGCGGATCGCGGCGGGCTTGACGGCCGGGATATCGAGCGAGCCGGTCAAAGCGGCCAGCGCCAGGCCGCGGTCCGGGTCCGGCGTTTCCTTCAGATAGTCGCCGATCAGCTTGAGCTTGCTGTTGCGCGAGCGCGTGTAGACGAGATCGTCGAGAAGCTGGGAAAAAGCGCGCATCGCCTCGCTTAATGCGCGAGGCGTAACGAAGTGTCCTAGTGGAGGCGGACCGCCAGCGCGGCAAGGATCGCTTCGCGGTCGTGGGCAGCGTCATCGCTGTCCAGCGCCTCATCCATATGATCCAGGCAGGCGCGTGTCGCCTGGGCATACCCAGGCATCAGGGCGTGGTGGGCGCCATAATCCGCAAGGCCTTCCAGCGCCGCCATTCCATGTTCGGCCGCCAGGCTGCGGATCGCTTCCATCTTGGCGCAAATGTCGACCGGCTTGAGACGAGCGATCCGCTCTTCGATCTCGGCAATGCGTTCGCCGATCCGGTTGCGGACGATATTGAGCGAATCGAGGCCGGCCATCATGATTCTCCGTTCACTGGCCAAGGCTCGCCGAAAATGGTTAACGGGGGGTCAAA
>CBFGLY010000357.1:0-1686 GCA_965649725.1 uncultured Sphingomonas sp. | reverse complement strand
CCCTTCGACTACGGCCTGACGGCCTCCGCTCAGGACGAACGCACCTTTTCCCTATTCCGTGACTTCGCCCTCGTCCCCGCCCTCATAATAGGGCTCCACCGTGCCATTGAGCTTGATCGTCATCGGATTGCCGTGGCGATCGCGGCTCTTGCCGGCGGCGATGCGGATCCAGCCTTCGGAGACCGAATATTCCTCGACATTGGTCTTTTCGACGCCGTTGAAACGAATGCCTACGCCCTGGGCCAGCACCTCCTGGTCGAAGTGAGGGCTGCGCGGGTCGAGCGACAGGCGGTCGGGAAGCGGTTTCTTCGTATCTGCCATGGCCGCGCGCCCTAGCGCTATGCCGGATGCCGCGTCAATTCGACGAACGGCGGAGCCTCTCGTTGCCAACCCCGCCGTCGAGCGCCACAGTCCCGCCCATTCCGCAGGGTCAGGGGTTTTCCATCATGCGCCATCTTACGCTCTTCATCGGCGGGTCGCTGCTCGCCGCCTCCGCCGCGCTCGCTCAGGCGCCGACGCCGCCGGTCGCTCCGCCACCGCCCCAGCCGGGCCAGGCCGAACCGATCACTCAGCCGCAACCGCCCGGCATCGCCCCCTCGCCCGGCACCGAAGGCAAGAAGGCCGACAAGTGGGACGTGAACGTCGCTCACGGCCCGGGCCGGAACGTGCCCATCGACACGCGGACCGGCACCTGGATGAGCCTCGACGTCTCGCCCGACGGCCGCGAGATCGCGTTCGACCTGCTCGGCGACCTTTACGTCATTCCGATCACGGGCGGAGAGGCGCGCCCGCTGTCGACCGGTCATGCGTGGGAAATGCAGCCGCGCTATTCGCCCGACGGAAGCGAGATCGCCTTCACCTCCGACCGTGGCGGCGGCGACAATATCTGGACGATCCGGCGGGACGGCTCGAACCCCAGGCAGATCACCAAGGAGGACTTCCGGCTTTTGAACCAGGCCGAGTGGACCCCCGACGGCAACTTCATCGTCGCGCGCAAGCATTTCACCTCGTCGCGCTCGCTCGGCTCCGGCGAGATGTGGCTCTATCACCGGAGTGGCGGCGACAAAGGCGCCGGCGTCCAGATGACCAAGGCCCGCACCAAGCAGAAGGACACCAACGAGCCCGCCTTCTCGCCCGACGGCCGCTATCTTTATTTCTCCGACGACGCGACGCCCGGCGGGACGTTCGAATATTCGAAGGACGTCAACGGGCAAATCTACGTGATCCAGCGGCTCGACCGCCAGACGGGCGATATCGAGACGTTCGTCGACGGACCCGGCGGCGCGATCCGCCCGACGCCTTCGCCCGACGGCAAGAGCTTGGCCTTCATCCGCCGCGTCCGGTACAAGTCGACGATCATGCTGATGGACTTGAAGTCCGGCCGCATTACCCCGCTGACCGACATTCTCGACCGCGACATGCAGGAGACATGGGCGGTTCATGGCGTCTACCCGGGCATGAGCTGGACACCCGACAACAAGTCGATTGTCTTCTGGGCCAAGGGCGGCATCCACCGCGTCGACGTCGCGTCGAAAGCGGTCACCGAAATCCCCTTCCACGTCACCGGCACCCGCTTCGTCGAGGATGCAGTGCGTCAGCAGAAGCAGGTCGCCCCCGACAGCTTCACGACCAAGATGGTCCGCTTCGCGCAGAAGAGCCCCGACGGATCGCGCATCGTCTATGAAG
>CBFGLY010000356.1:0-1688 GCA_965649725.1 uncultured Sphingomonas sp. | reverse complement strand
AGCGTCTTGCGGCCGTCGGTGACGAGAACGAGCGTGTTGTTGGCGAGCGGCATCAGGATCTCCTTCGATAGGGTTTCCCGATTCAACGCGCCCGCCGACGCCCCCGTTCCTCGCTACGCGTCGTCGCCTGACGCTAAATCTTCTCCGACCGTCGCACCGGTCTCGGGAGCGATCTCATCGCCTCCTTCGAGCTCGACCTCTTCTTCTTCGCTCTCGTCGATCCGGGCGACCGAGACGACCTTTTCCTGGTTGGCGACATTGAAGATGGTCACGCCCTGCGTGTTGCGGCCCGCAATGCGGATGTCGCCCACCGTGGTGCGGATCATCTTGCCCTGGTCCGTGACCAGCATCAGAGATTCGCCAGGCTTCACCGGGAAGCTGGCGACGACGCCGCCGTTCCGCTCCGACGTGACGATGTTGATGATGCCCTGGCCGCCGCGGTTGGTGCGGCGATATTCATAGGTCGACGATCGCTTGCCGTAACCGTTCTCGGTAACGGTCAGCAGGAACTGCTCGCCCTCGACGATCGCCGCGTAGCGATCTTCGGGCAAGGCGCATTCCGTGTCCCTTTCGCGCCACGCCGGGCACTTCAGATAGGCTTCGCGCTCCTCCTGCGTGGTTCCTACCCGGCGCAGGATCGACATGGAGATGACCTGGTCGTCGTCGACCAAGCGGACTCCGCGCACACCCATTGATGCGCGGCTCTGAAACTCGCGAACATCCGTGGATTTGAAGCGGATCGCCTTGCCGTTGCGCGTCGCGAGCAGAACATCGTCATCCTCCGTCAGCAGCTCGACGCCGATGATCCTGTCGAGGCTGTCTTCCTCGCCTTCGTCGCCGTCATCGGACGTACCGAACTTCATCGCGATCTTTCCGGCGGTCGGAATGTTGGTGAAGGCGTCCATCGAATTGCGCCGAACCGTGCCCTTGGCGGTAGCGAACATGATGTGCAGCCCGCCCCATTCCGCTTCGTCCTGGGGAAGCGGAAGGACGGTGGTGATCGTTTCTCCCTCGCTCAGCGGGAGCAGGTTGATCATCGGCCGGCCCTTGGCGGTCGGCCCGCCTTCGGGAAGCTTCCACACTTTCATCCGGTAAACCCGGCCGATGTTGGAGAAGAACAGCACCGGGTTGTGGGTCGAGGTCACGAACAGCTCGGTGACGATATCCTCGTCCTTGGTGCTCATGCCGCTGCGGCCCTTGCCGCCGCGCTTCTGCTCGCGGAACAGGGCGAGGGGAGTGCGCTTGATATAGCCGGTCATGGTCACGGTCACGACCATGTCCTCGACCTCGATGAGGTCCTCGTCTTCCAGCCCATCGAAGGCGGCGGTGATTTCGGACACGCGCGGCGTCGCGAACTCGGCCTCGACCGCGTCAAACTCCTCGCGCATCACTTCGTAAAGGCGGGCGCGATTGCCAAGGATTTCAAGAAGCTCGCCGATGCTCTTCGCAAGCTCTTCCAGCTCGCCGCCGATCTCGTCGCGGCCCAGAGCCGTCAGGCGGTGCAGGCGCAGCTCAAGGATCGCCTTCACCTGCGCCTCGGACAGTTTGTACTTTTCCTTTTTGGCCTGCGGCTCGACCGCTTCGACCAGCGCGATGTAGGGCCGGATCTCCTCGCCGGGCCATTCGCGGGCGAGCAGCTTCTCGCGGGCCTCGGCCGGACTGGCCGATCCGCGGATCAGCTTGACGAC
>CBFGLY010000355.1:0-1690 GCA_965649725.1 uncultured Sphingomonas sp. | reverse complement strand
CCTTCGTAGAGGATCTTGGCCTTGCCTTCGTAGATCTGGCGGCGACGGACCATAAGCGGGCGGGACTCCGGCTGAAACGAGAAGAGGGGCGGCTATAGGCGAGCCGCCCCTCCTAACGCAATCGAGCCATTGAGGACCCTGGGTCAGGCAATGCCCGTGCCACTCCGGCGGTTGGCCGAGCGCTGGGTCCAGGGAGCGTCGAACTGGATCGCCGCAACGGTGCGGAACGTGTCCATCACGGCTTTCGCCAGCCGGTCGATCCCGTCGTGCAGCGCGTCGCGCCCCGCCTGGTAATCGCGATCGTAAAATTCATCACGCATGGTTTCCTCCTATGATCAGGCAGCGAGCCGAGCGGGCTCGGCTTCGGTGAGAGCGGCGCGGCAGCGGTGCGCAAGTTCATGCTTGTGCGCGGAAAGCCGCGCGATGCGGGCACGTTCGGCGAGGACGGCGGCGCCATTCTCGACGACGTGATCGGGGTTTAAGCGGTACATCATCGCGTCTTTCTCCTTTCGTTGGCGCCGGCGGCTCGGGGTGGGGAGAGGACCGCCGGCGCTTGGCAATCATGTAGTGGAAGCCGCTTCGCCCGCCCAATGAAACGCTGGACTGTATCGATAAGCCTGGCTTATGAGGGGCGGGCGATGCGCCGACTCCCCCCACTTGCCGCCATCAGGGTGTTCGAAGCCGCTGCAAGGCTGGAAAATTTCACTGCCGCAGCGAATGAGCTCGGCATGACCCAGGCCGCGGTGTCCTATCAGGTGAAATTATTGGAGGAGCGGCTTGGCGCGGCGCTGTTCCTGCGCGAGAGGGGCAGGGCGCGGCTGACCGGACTCGGTGCCCGGCTCGCGCCGCCGCTGACCCGCGCCTTCGACGCGATCGAGGCGGCCTTCGCCGCTCACCGCGAGGACGACGAAGGGTTGCTGACCGTGGCGACCACCTTCACCTTCGCCAATACCTGGCTCGCCTGGCGGGTCGGCGCTTTCCAGGTCGAACATCCGGACCTGGCGGTGCGGCTTGCAACCGGAAACCGGCTGGTCGACCTCAAGGCGGGCGAGGCGGACGTCGCCATCCGGGCTGGCGCCATGCCCACCGAAGGCCTCGACTGCATCGAGCTGATGAAGGTCGACTTCAGCCCGATGTGCGCGCCATCCTTTCTCCGCCGAACCGAAGAGCGGCTCGGCCGCGCGATCGAACCTTGCGATTTGCCTTCGCTTCCCCTGATCAGCCCGGAGGACCCTTGGTGGGACGCATGGTTCAACGCGGCGGGAGTCGAAGGCGCCAACCGCCCGCGCCGGGCGGGGCTGAGGCTCGATAGCCAGGCGGACGAGGGACATGCGGCGATGGGCGGGCAGGGGTTCGTCCTGCTGACGCCGGCATTCTGGCGCAACGATGTCCGGGACGGCCGGCTGGTCCAGCCGTTCGACCTGACCGCGACGGCTGGCTTTCGCTATTGGCTGGCGATCGCTCCGGAGCGGCGTCACGTCCCCAAGATCAAGCGTTTTCGCGAATGGCTGCTCGCGCAGGTCGAGGCGGCGAACCTGGCCGAAGCACTGCCCGCAAACGGCTGATCCCAAAAAGAAACCCCGGGAAAGCCTGAGCTCTCCCGGGGTCGCTTTAGCCTTATCCAGGCCCGGCCTTAGCCGCGTTCCGGCTCCGGCGGAGGCGGCGGCGGCGGCGGCGGCGTGGGCGGCGG
>CBFGLY010000354.1:0-1690 GCA_965649725.1 uncultured Sphingomonas sp. | reverse complement strand
GCCGAAGCCAAGCCCGAGCCCAAGGTTCCGATCCGCTCGTCGGTCAAGCCCGACTTCATCGTGTGCCTGGAAGACGGCAAGCGACTGAAAATGCTCAAGCGGCACCTGATGACCCATTATCAGATGACTCCGGACCAATATCGTCAGAAGTGGGGCCTTGCCGCCGACTATCCGATGGTCGCGCCCAACTATGCGGAGCAGCGCCGCACGCTCGCCAAGTCGATCGGGCTGGGCACCAAGCGGCGGAAGACCCGCGGCAAGTAATTGCGGTCATTGCGAGAAACGAAGTGACGAAGCAATCCAGCCGCGCCGTGACTGGATTGCTTCGCTTCGCTCGCAATGACGGACTTCCCTTCGATGGAGCGAAGCACTAACTCTGCATCATGCATCGAACGATCGACATCGAGCAGCTCTGCGCGGACAAGGGGCTGCGCATCACCGAACAGCGCAAGACCATCGCCCGGGTGCTCGGCGACAGCGAAGATCACCCCGACGTCGAGACCCTCCACGCCCGTGCCGCGGCGATCGATCCCAACATCTCGATCGCGACCGTCTATCGCACGGTTCGCCTGTTCGAGGAGGCGGGGATTCTGGAGCGGCACGAGTTCGGCGACGGCCGCTCGCGCTACGAAGCGGCGTCGGAGACCCATCACGACCATCTGATCGACGTCGAGACCGGGAACGTCATCGAATTCGTCGACGAAGAGCTTGAGGAGCTTCAGCGCCGCATCGCCCAGCGCCTCGGCTTCCGCCTGGTCGACCACCGAATGGAACTCTACGGCGTCCGGGTTGACCGCGAGCGCTGAGCCGCCGCCTTCCCGCCTGATCGCCGGGCTTCGGATCGCCCGGCTGGTCGGCCTGTTCCTCACCTATTTGCCGCCTCATCTTCTTTCGAAGCATTTGCTGGGCCGCTCGGCATGGCCGCCTCGATTTCTGGCCGCCGCCGGGCGCATCGCAGGCGTTCGGCCGCGGGTCGAGGGCGATCCGCTTCAACCGCACACGCTGATCATCGCCAATCACACGAGCTGGCTGGACATATTGATCCTCGGCGGGTCAGTCGGGGCCGCGTTCGTGTCCAAGGCGGAGGTCAAGCGGACGACCCTCATCGGCTGGCTCGCCGACCAGAATCGCACCCTGTACATCGACCGTGCCGAGCGCGGCGACGCGCATGGCCAGGTGCGGCGGATCGGCGACGCGCTCGACCATCCGCAACCGCTCGCCGTGTTCCCCGAAGGGACGACCGGCGACGGGCGCAAGCTCCTTCCCTTCCGGTCGACCCTGCTCGATGCCGTCGCTCCGCCGCCCGAGGGGGTTTCGGTTCGCCCGGTCGCGATCGATTTTGGCGAACTGGTTTCGGTTGTCGGCTGGCACAGTGGGGAACGCGGCAAGGCCAATGCCCTGCGCGTCCTGGGGCATCGCGGCACCATCCCCGTGACGGTCCGCCTGCTCGACCCGCTGCCGGCGTCGAACGATCGCAAAGCGCTGGCGCGCCAGGCTCATGCGGCGATCGCCGGAGCCCTCTCTTCCTTGGCAAGCCCGTCCGGCCTATAGGCGCGCTCCAAATGACAGAGATTCCCAAGACTTACCGCGTCAAAAGCTTCGGCTGCCAGATGAACGTCTATGACGGCGAGCGCATGGCCGAGCTGCTCGGTGCCCAGGGCATGACGGCCGCCGCCGAGGGCGAGGACGC
>CBFGLY010000353.1:0-1693 GCA_965649725.1 uncultured Sphingomonas sp. | reverse complement strand
TCCGCCTTGGCCCGTTCGGCCGCGGCAAGATCGTCGGCAATCCGCTGGTCGCGCTGGTCCACGGTCGACTGGATCTTGGGCACCATCCCCCGCGCAATCACGAAGTAGATGAAGCCGAGGACCAGCGCGAGCCAGAAGAGCTGCGACAGGACGACGTCGGGAAGCTGGTTGAGTTGGGGCATCGAGGGCCTCTGTGGCGGCGGGTCGCCCCGCCGCCGCTAAGGGTTAGATCGCGTAGAGGATGATCATCGCGACGGCGAACGCCATCAGGCCGAGAAGCTCGGCGGCGGCGAAGCCGATGAACAGGCGGCCCTGCTGGCCGTCAGCGGCAGCCGGGTTGCGCAGCGCGCCCTGGAGGAACGAGCCGAACACGATGCCGACGCCGGCAGCAGCGGCACCCACGCCGATCGCGGCGAGACCCGCACCGATGACCTTGGCAGCTTCGAGATCCATGATATTAACTCCTTGGGGTAAAACGAAAAACTAGTGAAGATTGACCGCGTCGTTGATGTACAGCGACGTGAGCAAAGCGAAGACGTAGGCCTGGATCGCGCCGACCAGCAGCTCGAGCGCGTTGATGAAGGCCACGAAGAAGAAGCACAGCAGCGAGATGGCGTAGCCGCCGCCGCCCGCGTTGAGGCCCTGCACCACGAAATTGCCGAACACGTCGAGCAGGATGTGCCCCGCGAACATGGCGATGAAAGGCCGGAGGCCCAGGCTGAACGGCCGCACCAGGAAGCTGATGAACTCGATCGGGGTGATCAGCAGCTTGAGGACGAAGGGCGTGTCCTTCGGCACGAACAGCGAGAAGAAGTGCAGGCCATGCTTCCAGAAGCCGACGCCCAGCACGATCGCGAAGCTGATGATCGACATGACGCCCGTCACGGTGAACTGGCTGGTCACGGTGAACGGATGGGCGCCGACGGCCGCAAACGGCATCGCGCCGAGGAAATTGGCGAACAGGATGAAGATGAACGAGGTGAACACCCAGGGCAGATAGGCGCGGCCCTGCGGCCCGATCGAGCTGTCGACCATATTGTTGACGAAGCCGACCATTCCTTCGGCGGCCATCTGCCAGCGCCCGGGCACCAGCTCGCGCTTCATGCCCATCAGCATGAAGCCGGTGATGCAGGCGAGCACGATGATCATCCACAGCGCGCTATTCGTGAAGACGAAGGCGCTTCCGTCCAGATTCCCGAAAATCGGGGCAATCTGGAATTGGTGCATCGGGTCGATCTTGGTCTCGGCGGCCACTTACGTTTCCCTCAGCTCCGCTTGGAGCCCTGTTTCTTCATCAAATCCCAGACCGCCCCGGCAAACCCGACGAACATCAGGGCCAATGCGATCCACGGCGCGGTATCGAACAGCTTGTCGAGCAGGAAACCGATCAGGAAACCGCCCGCGGGCATTCCGATCAGGTTCTGCGCGACCAGCCATCCGGCCGAGCTTACTGCCTTGTGCGAATCGACCGGCCGGCGTCCCGCTTCCACCTGCTCTGCCCGCTTGAGCCGCTCTTCGAGCGACGTCAGCCGTGCGTCCTGGTGAGAGGTCGGTTCCTGCCCGGTCTCGCCTTCTGCCATGTGTCCATTCTCCCGATGTGCGCGGCGACGCTTTAAAAAGCGAGGTCGCGAAGGCAAGGAACATGGCGGCCGACGAGCCCGCCAAGGCGCCGCCCCTTTATGAAGGCGGCCCC
>CBFGLY010000352.1:0-1702 GCA_965649725.1 uncultured Sphingomonas sp. | reverse complement strand
TGCGAGGGCACCGGCCTGATGCGCACCGCATCCTCGTCGGGCCTCAGCGCGCTTCGGATCATCGAGGATGAGGCGGCGCGCGGACGCGGCGACCGGATCACCCTTCGCGCGGGCCGCGAGGCCGCGATCTATGTGCTCAACAAGAAGCGCGCCGAGCTTGCCGAGATCGAGGACCGCTACGGCGTGACCGTCGAGATCGCGATCGACGAGGCCTTCGAAGGCGCCCGGATGACGGTCGAAAGCTCCGGCGGACGCCCGCAGCCGAAGGAACGCCCCGCATCCCTGCCCATCGCAGACGAGGAAGACGAGGATCTTCCCGAGATCGATGAGGAAGAAGAGGACGAGGAAGCGGAAGAGCGCGGCACCCGCCGCGACGAAGAAGAAGGCGAGCGCGGCAGCCGCCGTCGCCGCCGCCGCCGCCGGGGCGGCCGTGGACGCGGCCGTCGCGACGATCAGGACCATCCCGAAGCCGCGGAGGAAGCTGGCGAGCAGCCGGTGGAGGCTGAAGCTGCTGCCCAAGCGGACGAGGAGGAGGAAAAGCCGCGCTCGCGGCGTGGACGCCGTGGCGGACGCGGCCGGCGCGGCAAGGGCGAGGCGGAAGGCTTGGAGCCGCAGGATGCCGCCCAGATCGAGCCGGACGAGTCCCCGATGGCCGAAACGCCGATCGCCGGCGAGGAGCCGCTAACCGACGAGACGGCCGAAGCGAAGCCCAAGGCCCGCCGCCGCCCTCGCGCTCGAAAGGCCGTCGAGGCGGAAGCCGAGGCCGCGCCGCAAGCGGCTCCCGAGGCTTCCGAAGCCCCGCCTGAGCCGGCCAAGGAAGAAAAGCCCAAGCGCAAGCCCCGGGCCAGGAAGCCGAAGGCCGACGAGGCTGCGGCCGCCGAAGCGCCGGCCGAACAGCCCGCTCCCGCCCCGACCCCGACCGCAAGCAACGACGCCGCGGCCGAGGAAGACAATGGCAAACCGCGCAGCGGCTGGTGGCAGCGAACCTTCGGATAAGATGTGATTTGCGTCATTGCGAGCGTAGCGAAGCAATCCAGCGTCTCAACTGGATTGCTTCGTCGCTCCGCTCCTCGCAATGACGACAAGCTTTTCATCCGCCGTTCAGGCGGATCGGGGATAAGCGCGGCATGACTGTCCGGCTATCCCGCCTGGTCCGGCTGTTGATGCTGGGACTGGTGCTGTTCTTCGCTGCGGCCAGGCCGGCCGCGGCGCAGTCCCTGTTGCGCGACAGCGAAACCGAGCTGCTGTTCAAGGAGGTCAGCACGCCGCTGATCAAGGCGGCGGGCCTCGATCCGGGCAGCGTCAAGGTCGTGCTGATCAACGACCCGGAAATCAACGCCTTCGTCGCCCAGGGCCAGGTGGTCTATATCCACAGCGGCCTGATGACCGCGGCCGACAACGTCAACCAGCTCCAGGGCGTCATCGCGCACGAGCTTGGCCACGTCGCCGGCGGCCATGCCATCCGCATATATGAAGGCGCCGGAAAGGCGACCGCCATCACCCTGCTCAGCCTGGTCCTCGGCGCCGCCGCCATGGCCGCCGGAGCGGGCGAAGCCGGAATGGGCATTTTGTCCGCCGGGCAGCAGGTGGCGATGGGCAGCTTCCTCGCCTTCACCCGCGCCCAGGAATCGAGCGCCGACCTCGCCGGAGCGAAATATCTCGCCGCCGCCGGGATCAGCGGCAAGGGCAGCCTGGAATTCTT
>CBFGLY010000351.1:0-1702 GCA_965649725.1 uncultured Sphingomonas sp. | reverse complement strand
GGGCAGATGTGCATCCAGGCCTTTTTCATCCGCGGCGGCCAGAATTGGGGGCATCGCAGCTTCTTCCCCGCGCATACCAACGACGTTCCGGAAGCCGAGGTGCTGAGCGGCTTCCTGATGCAATTCTACGAGGAGGTGCCTCCGCCCAAGCGCATCCTGGTCGACCGTGAGCTGCCGGAAGCAGCCTTGATCGCCGAAGCGCTGTCGGAGCGGGCCGAGCGCAAGGTCGAGATTTCCCAGCCGGTGCGCGGCGACCGCCGCAAGCTGGTCGAACAGGCCCGGCGAAACGCGGAGGAAGCGCTCGATCGCCGGATGGCCGAGTCGACGACGCAGGGCAAATTGCTTCAGGAAATGGCCGAGGTGTTCGAGCTGCCCGAACCGCCCAAGCGCATCGAAGTCTATGACAACAGCCACATCATGGGCACCAACGCGACCGGCGCGATGATCGTCGCGGGGCCGGAGGGCTTCCGCAAGAACAGCTACCGCAAGTTCAACATCAAGTCCGCCCAGACCGATGATGATTTCGGGATGATGAAGGAGGTGCTCGAGCGGCGCTTCGCCCGGCTGGAGAAGGACGATCCCGACCGCGCCGGCGGGGAATGGCCCGACCTGATCCTGATCGACGGCGGCCGCGGGCAATTGAACGCGGTGTCGGAGATCATGGAGAATGCCGGGGTGCACGATGTCCCGGTGGTCGGCGTCGCCAAGGGTCCGCATCACGGCCGTGAGGGCAGGGAGGTGTTCCACCTGCCGGGCGGCCGCGAGATCACCTTTCCCGTCAATGCGCCCTTGCTCTTCTACCTCCAGCGGTTGCGCGACGAGGCGCACCGCTTCGCCATCGGCACGCACCGCGCCAAGCGGGCGAAGAGCCTGACGACATCGACCCTGGACGAAGTCCCCGGCATCGGGCCCAACCGGAAGCGGGCGCTGCTGATGCACTTCGGGACCGCGCGGGCGGTCAAGGGAGCGGCGCTTGAGGACCTCGAGCGCGCACCGGGAATCAGCAAGGCGATGGCCCGGCAGATCCACGATTATTTCCATCCGCGCGGCTGATGCGGTTCACCTCTCCAGCCATCGTCGTCGCGCTCCGCCCGCACGGCGAGCATGGCGGCGTGGTCCGGCTGATGACTGCCGAGCATGGCCTCCAGGCCGCCTATGTCCGGGGGGCCAGGGGGCGACGGCTGCGGCCGATCCTGATCGCCGGAAACCGGGTGGAGGCGAGCCTTTCGTCCCGCACCGAGCTTCAACTTCCGCAGGGAAGCGTGGAGTTGGTTCACAGCATTGGTTCGCTGCTTGGCGAGCGACTGCCCGCCGCCGCGATCGATTGGGCTTGTGCGCTAACGGCGACGGTCCTGCCGGAAGGCCAGCCCTATCCACGCCTGTACGACGCGCTCGACGGCCTGCTGACGGCGATCGAAAATGCACCGTCCGCGAGCGGATGGGGCGCGGCAATGGTTCGCTATGAATTGCTGATGCTGGCCGAGCTCGGGTTCGGACTCGACCTCGACCAATGTGCGGTGTCCGGCGACCAAGAAGATTTGATCGCGGTCAGCCCGCGCTCCGGCCGGGCAGTGAGCGCTGCGGAAGCCGAGCCCTATCTCGGCAAGCTGCTGCCCATGCCGCGGTTCATCCGCGAAGGCGGCACGGCGAATTGGGACGATATATTGGATGGCCTGGCGCTTACCGGGCATTTCCTGATGCG
>CBFGLY010000350.1:0-1709 GCA_965649725.1 uncultured Sphingomonas sp. | reverse complement strand
CGACACCCGGCCGGCTGATGGACCTGTTCAGCCGCGGCAAGATCATGCTCAACGACTGCCACCTGCTGGTGATCGACGAGGCCGACCGGATGCTCGACATGGGCTTCATCCCGGACATCGAGGACATCTGCTCCAAGCTGCCCAGGGCGCGGCAGACCCTGCTCTTCTCCGCGACCATGCCGCCGCCGATCAAGAAGCTGGCCGACAAGTTCCTGTCCGATCCCAAGACGGTCGAGGTCGCGCGGCCCGCCACCGCCAACGTCAACATCGACCAGCGCCTGGTCGTCACCCGCGGCGACAAGAAGCGCGACGCGCTGCGCTCGATCTTGCGTGAGCCGGACCTCAAGAATGCGATCATCTTCTGCAACAAGAAGGTGACGGTCCGCGAGCTCTACACCAGCCTTAAGCGCTCCGGCTTCGCGGTCGGGCAGATCCAGGGCGACATGGACCAGTCGAGCCGCATCGCCGAGTTCGACCGCTTCAAGAAGGACGAGATCAACATCCTGGTCGCCTCCGACGTCGCCGCGCGCGGGCTCGACGTCAAAGGGGTGTCGCACGTCGTGAACTTCGACGTTCCCTGGCAACCCGACGACTATATCCACCGCATCGGCCGCACCGGCCGCGCCGGCGCCAAGGGCATCGCCTACACCATCGCCACCCGCGAGGATGGCGAGGCGATTGCCGCGATCGAGAAGCTGACCGGAACGAAGCTGCCCCGCGTTGGCGGGGAAGAGGCGAAGGCCGCGCCGGCCGAGGAAGCGCCGCGCGAAGAAAAGAAGAGCCGCTCCCGCTCACGCGGCAAGCCGAAATCGGAAACTCCCAAGGCCGAAGCGCCCCGCGAAGAGCGCCCAGCCGCCAAACCCGCGAGCAAGCCCAAGGCGCAAAAAGAGGATGACGACGACTGGAACGGTCCAGTCCCCGGCTTCCTCAACTTCAGCGCGTTATAGTACCCCTGCGAAGGCAGGGGTCCAGTCCAGCGCCGTAGGCGCTGCCTTCGGCAGCGGACTAGGCTCCTGCCTTCGCAGGAGCACGGTAACGCTTGAGAAAAGCGCTGGCGTGAACGTCGAACTGCCCTTCCGCAATTGCGTCCCGCATCCCCTGCATAAGCCGCTGGTAAAACCACAGATTATGCTCGGTCATCAGCATCGCGCCCAGGATTTCGCCTGATCGCACCAGGTGATGGACATAGGCCCGGCTGTAGGTCGTGCAGGTCGGGCACGGGCAATCCGGATCGAGCGGCGCCTCGTCCTCGGCGAAGCGGGCGTTGCGGATGTTGATCGGGCCGTCGGCGGTGAAGGCCTGGCCCGTCCGCCCCGAGCGGGTCGGCAGGACGCAGTCGAACATGTCGATCCCGCGCCGCACCGCCTCGACGATGTCGTCCGGCTTGCCGACTCCCATCAAATAGCGCGGCTTGTCGGCGGGAAGCTGGCCGGGCGCGAAGTCGAGGCAGCCGAGCATCGCCTCCTGCCCCTCCCCCACCGCCAGCCCGCCGACCGCGTATCCGTCGAAGCCGATGTCGATCAGCGCGTCGGCGCTCTCCTTGCGCAGCTTCTCATCCAGCACGCCCTGCTGGATGCCGAAGATCGCCGCGCCTTCGGAATGCTCGCCGCCACGGTCGAATTCCTTGCGGCTCCGCTTCGCCCAGCGGATCGAACGGTCCATCGCCTCGCGCTGCTTCTTCGGCGGCACGTCGGGCCGCACCAGCTCGT
>CBFGLY010000349.1:0-1710 GCA_965649725.1 uncultured Sphingomonas sp. | reverse complement strand
TAGCCGAATTCCTTCGACATATCGATCATCAGCGCCATTTCGTCGGCGCGGTAGCAATGGTTGTGGATCAGGATCTTGCCGTCGAGGACGCCGCGCAGCGTGTCCATCGCCAGGTCCTGCGCAGGAATGTCCCCGCCGGCCTTTTCATATTTGTCCCACTTGCGGTCATATTCCTTGGCCTTGATCCAGGTCTGCCGCGTGTAGGCGATGTTGCCCATCCGGGTCTGCGGCATCTGGTTCTTGGAGCCGTAGACGCGCTTGGGATTTTCGCCGCAGGCCATCTTCAGGCCGTAGGGCGCGCCGGGGAACTTCATCCCCTGGATCGTCCGCGCCGGGACATTTTTCAGGACGACCGATCGCCCGCCGAACAAATTCGCCGAACCGGGCAGGATCTGGAGCGACGTGATGCCGCCGTTGGCCAGCGCCCGCGAGAAGCCCGGGTCCTGCGGCCAGACGCTATGCTCCGCCCACACCTCCGGCCGCGCCGGCGAGGTGGCCTCGTTGCCGTCGCTGAGCGAGGCGGTGCCGGGCGAGGGATAATCGCCCAAATGGCTGTGGACGTCGATGATTCCCGGAGTCACGAAACGCCCCTGCGCCTCGATCACGATCGCGCCTTCGGGGGCGCCGAGTTCCGGCCCGCCGACCGCCTGGACCTTGCCGTCGGCGAGAAGCACCGAGCCATTCTCGATCCGCCCGCCTTCGCCGTCGAGGACGGTGGCGCCGCGGATCAGCGTCGGCACGCTCGCATAGGGCTGGTAGGTCGACGGATAGGGATTCTCATTGATCCGGATCGCTCCGGGCTTCGGCTTTTCCTGCGGAGCGACGCAGGCGGAAAGGCCCGCGACGGCCAACACCGCCGCGAGCCATTTCATGCCCCCCTTGCCGGGCATCAGGCCTTGGCCTCGCCCGCAAGGGTGGTGCCCGCCGCCTGGGGCTCGCCAAGCTCGCGGTCGCCCGCGAGGTCGCGCGTGTCGCGCAGCGTGTCGAGGTGCATCCAGCGCTTCACGATCGGCGACAGGGCGAGGACGATCACGCCCGCGCCGACCGCGACCCAGCCGATCTTGTTGTAGATGCCAAGCGTCAGCTCCTTCGACATTTCGCCGCCTTCGCCGCCAGTCGCTTCACCGATCTTGCCGGCGACGAAATTGCCGACCGCGGTCATGTAGAACCAGGCGCCCATGATCAGCGACGCCATGTAGCTCGGCGCGAGCCGGTTCATGGCACTAAGGCCGACCGGCGACAGGCAGAGCTCGCCGGTCGTGTGCAGCAGGTAGATCAGGAAGACGAACAGGACCGGGGTCATTGCGTCAGGCCCGACGGCATTGGCCCCCAGCACGAAGACCAGGAAGCCGGCACCAACCTGCAGCAAGGCCAGACCGAACTTGGCCGGCGCCGAAGGCTCCAGCCCGCGATTTCCCAGCATCTGCCACAGCGCCGCGAAGACCGGGGCAAACAGGATGATGTAGATCGGATTGATCGACTGGAAGATCGAAGCCGGCACGCCTGCGCGATCGACGAAGCGATCGGTATAGAGGTTCAGGCTTCCGCCGGCCTGCTCGAACAGGCCCCAGAACAGGGGGTTCAGGGCGATCAGGAAGAGGATGGCGAAGATGCGTTCGCGCGGTTCCTTGTCGAGCTTGAACGCCTCGTAAAGAACATAGCCGAGCAGCGCGACGCCGGAGATGATCAGCAGCGTCTGGATGACGTCCT
>CBFGLY010000348.1:0-1715 GCA_965649725.1 uncultured Sphingomonas sp. | reverse complement strand
GCGTTGCCTCTCGGCTGGCGGCGATGCGGTCCATCTCCGCCTGGATCGCGGCGGGTTCGCCCGGCTCGCCGCGAAAGCTAGCCGAAACGACGATCGCCTGTTCGGGAAGCTCGCTGTGGCGGTAGCTGTAGCGAAGCTCTGATGCCGGCATAGTCACGACGTCGCCGGATCGAAGCACCACTTCGCACTCGACCAGAATATCGCTGGTCTCGCGCCCGTAAGCCCCGCCGTTCATCCGCACGAAGCCGCCGACGGTGCCGGGGATCGACCGGAGGAATTCGACGCCCGCGATGCCCGCGTCACGCGCGGAAGACGAAACGAGGATTCCGCTCGCCCCACCGCCGCATTTCAGCGTGACTTCGTCGATCCGCTCGACCTTGGCGAACGGCTTACCCAGCCGCACGGTCACGCCCGGAACACCCCCGTCGCGAACGATCATGTTGGAACCGAGGCCCAGCGCCATCACGGGCATCTGCGGGTCCAGTCCCTTCAAATAGTCGACCAGATCGTCGCGGTCGGCCGGTTCCAACAGCATTTCCGCATTGCCGCCCGACTTGAACCAGACCAGCGGGGCCAGAGGGGCGTCTTTTTTCAATCGCCCCCTGACACCGTCTGTCCTGAGCTTGTCGAAGGACTGCCCTTTTCTTTGCGCAATCGAAGGCAAAGGCAGTCCTTCGACAGGCTCAGGACGAACGGATTTTTTGGAATCCACCGTCACTTCGACGCCCGCGCCTTCCCGATCCCGTCCGCCAGGCCGGCCGCCCACTTTGTAATATCTCCCGCGCCCATGCAGATGACGATGTCACCTTCAGCAGCCAGATCGCGCAGGTTGGCGGCAAGGTCGGCGGCATTGTCGACCGTCTTCACCAGCCGGTGGCCGCGCGTGCGCAGACCCTCCGCCAGAGCGGTCGCGTCGATGCCCTCGATCGGCTCTTCGCCCGCCGCATAGACCGGCGCCACGAACACGATGTCGGCGTCGTTGAAGGCGTTCTGGAAGTCGTCCATCAGGTCGCGCAACCGGGTGTAGCGATGCGGCTGGACCACCGCGATCACCCGCTCTTCCGCCGACTCCCGCGCTGCTGCCAGCACCGCCCGGATCTCGGTCGGGTGATGGGCATAATCGTCGATGATGGTCGTGCCGCCGATTTCGCCGACCTTGGTGAAGCGCCGCTTCACGCCGGAGAAATTGGCAAAGCCGTCCTTGATGACCTCGTCGGCAAGCTTGAATTCCAGCCCCACCGCGATCGCCGCCAGGGCGTTCAGCACATTGTGGCGGCCGGGCATCGGCACGAACAGGCCTTCGATCACGCGCCGCTCGCCGTCGCCCTGACGGATCGACACGTCGAACCGGCTGCCGCCGTCCATCGGCTGGATATTGTCGGCGCGAAGGTCGGCCAATGCCGAGGTGCCGTAGGTGACGATCCGCCGGTCGCGGATTCGGCCCAGCACGCCCTGCACTTCCGGATGATCGACGCACATCACGGCAAGGCCGTAGAAGGGCACATTCTCGATGAACTCGACAAAGGCGTCCTTGATCGCGTCGAAGCTTCCGTAATGTTCGAGATGCTCGGGATCGATGTTGGTGACGACCGCGATCGTCCCGTCGAGGCGCAGGAAGCTGCCGTCGCTCTCGTCGGCCTCGACCACCATCCAGTCGGATTTGCCGAGCCGGGCGTTGGAGCCATAGGCGTTGATCACGCCGCCGTTAATGACGG
>CBFGLY010000347.1:0-1723 GCA_965649725.1 uncultured Sphingomonas sp. | reverse complement strand
CCCGCGAACAGATGATGGTGGAGGTCGAAGATCCACAGCTCCGGCCGCTCCCACTGGCTGTCCCAGGCCGCCGCGACCGTGCCGTCCTGCCGGACATATTCGCCCGCTCCGCCCGGCTTGGCGACGAGGTGCAGGCCGATCTCCTCGCTGGCGAAGGTGATCCGGGTCGCGCCATCGGCGACTTGCGTTCCGGATATGGCGCCAAGCGTCCCGACCTGCTCGACCAGCGGATCGTTCGCGCCGGGCACGCCGATCCATTCGCCCTCCCACACCAGGATAGCGCCGGTGAGACCGAGAAGCGCAAGGAGCGCCCCGATCAGCCCGCCCGACCAGCGGTGGAGGATCGACAGGGTCTTCATCTAAAAGCTGCTGGCCAGTCCCAGGGTGATGGTGCGGCCGCGCCCGGCGAAGTTGCGGCCGGGATCGAGCGCTCCGACGGTGTCGCTATTGTAGCTGAGGTAATATTTGTCGAAGATATTCATCGCCGACAGGCTGACGCGATGCTTGCCAAAGCGATAGCCGAGCGCGGCGTCGACCAGCGTATATCCCTCGAAATCGCTGGCGCTGCCGGCATCGTCGAACTCGCGCTCGAAATGGAATCGGGTCGCGAGCCGAGCGTCGAACGGGCCGGTCGCATAGGCGGCATAGAGGTTGAGCCGGTCCGGCGCGATATTGGCGCCGTCGAGGTCGTTGTTGACCTTGTCGTCGGCATCATTGTTGTCGGTCTGGCCGCGCACCCGGGCATAGGCGGCGCCGACGCTGAGGCCGTCGACGGGCAGGCGCGCTTCGACCGACAGGTCGAGGCCTTCGAGCTGGATCGGCTGACGAGCGACATCGAAGATTCCGTCGGCGTTGCGGACCAGCAGCGAACCGAGCTTCGAGGACGACCACCAATAGGCGGCGCTGGCCTGCAGCCAGCCGCGGTTCCATTCGACGCCGATCTCGCGGTTGTTCGAAACGACCGGCTCGAGGCTGAGGAAATTGTCGACATCGACGCCGTCGGTGTTGATCGCTCGAAGGATGCGGCCGACGTCGGCGATGGTGTAGCCCTCGGCATAGCTGGCGTAGGCGCGAAGACCCTTCACCGGCTCGACGATCACGCCGCCGTTGAGCAGCGCCTTGTGGAAGCTGGGCTTGCCGCCGGCCACCTCGCGCGAGCCGTAGAAGGCCAAAGTGGTGAAGTCGGGGACGTCGAGCGTGACCTTCTCGTAGCGCGCGCCGCCCGCGAGCCGGAGCTTGCCGTCGAGGAGCTTGAGATTGCCCTGGAGGAAGGGGGCGATGCTGAAGAAGCTGGTTTCCGGCACCCAGGTGCGGTCGGTGTGAAGCAGCGTCTGGGCGGTGCGGTCGTGGAGCAGGTCCAGCCCGCCGGTGAGGGTGAGATCATCGAACCCCGGAAGGCCGCGCTCGTAGGTGAGCTTGCCGCCGAGCTTGCGGCTGTTGTTGACCGACTGATCGAACAAAGTGCCGACCGGGGCGATGCTTGCGTCCTGGAAGGTGCCGGCGATGCTGCCGCCGAAAATGTCCCGCGTGCGGCTGAAGAAGGCCTGGGCGGTAAGATCGCCGCCGGCAAGGTCCGATTGGGTCAACGACGCGCTCAGCAATTCGGCGCGGTTGGCCGGCGGAACTCCGTCAGGGTCGCCCTTGACGCTGGTCGAGGGAAAGCCGTCGACCTGGACATAATGGCCGCGCCCCTCGAGCTCGAACCGGTTGGCAATGAGCTCGA
>CBFGLY010000346.1:0-1728 GCA_965649725.1 uncultured Sphingomonas sp. | reverse complement strand
AATCTGATCCCGTTCAACCCCTGGCCCGGCGCGCCCTACGAATGCTCGACGCCGGAGCGCATCCGGTCGTTCAGCAATATCGTGTTCGAAGCCGGCATTTCCGCGCCGGTGCGGACGCCGCGAGGCCGCGACATCGACGCCGCCTGCGGCCAGCTCAAGACCGCCGCCGAGAAGCGCTCGCGCGCCGACCGCGACCGCGAAGCCGCCGCCGGGTTGCACGACGCCGCCTGATTGGCCAACCTGCCCCCGACAAGGGAGCGGGTATGATCGATCGGCTAATCGAGAAGCTTCTGCGCAAGGGCCAGCTGACGCTCGTCACGCCGGACGGGAAGCGTGCGACTTACGGGCCGGGTGGCGGGGAGGCGCTGACCGTCCGGGTGACCGACCGAAAGACGCTGTTCGACATCGCCCGAAACCCCCGACTTGGCGTCGGCGAAGCCTATATGGACGGGCGGCTGATCGTCGAGGACGGGACGATCCTCGACCTGATGCGGCTGGTGGTCGGCGGCAATCGCTGGGAGGAAAAAGGCACCGGGCGCGGCGCGCTGAACAAGGGGAAGAAGAGGTTCAAGGCGCTCTTCCGGCGCAACCCGGCGCGGGCCGCCCGAAAGAATGTCGCCCACCATTACGACATCGGGAACGATCTCTACCGGCTCTTCCTGGACGACGACCTCCAATATAGCTGCGCCTATTTCACCGATCCTTCCAACAGCCTCGAGCAGGCCCAGTCGGATAAGAAGGCGCACATCGCCGCGAAGCTGTTCCTGAAGCCCGGGCAAAGGGTGCTCGACATCGGGTGCGGCTGGGGCGGGACGGCGCTCTACCTGAACCGCGTCGCGGACGTGGACGTGCTTGGGGTGACCCTATCCGAAGAGCAGCTGAAGGTGGCTCGCCAGCGGGCCGAGGAAGCGGGCGTATCCGATCGGGTGAAGTTCGAATTGATCGACTATCGCGCGGTCGAAGGACGGTTCGACCGGATCGTGTCGATCGGCATGTTCGAGCATGTCGGCGCGGCTCATTACGAGGAATTCTTCCGCCAATGCCGCAGGCTGCTGGCCGACGACGGGGTGATGCTGCTCCACACGATCGGCAAGTTCGGCAAGGCCTCGACGCCTGACCCCTTCACCGACAAATATATCTTCCCCGGCTATCATTTGCCGTCGCTGAGCCAGATGTGCGCGGCGTCCGAAAAGGCCAAGCTGATTGCCAGCGACGTCGAGACGCTGCGGCTGCACTATGCCTATACGCTGAGCGCCTGGCTGGAGCGGACGCGGGCAGCACGGGACGAGATTGTCGCCATGTACGACGAGCGCTTTTTCCGGATGTGGGAATTCTATCTGGCCGGCGGAATCGTCGGCTTCGAGAGCGGCACCATGTGCAACTATCAGGTCCAATATCTCCGCGACCGCAGAGCGGCGCCGATCACGCGCGATTATATGGCCGAGGCGGAAGGCAAGTACCGGGCGAGCTGAGCCCGCCCGGCCTGTCCGCTATTTCCGGTGCAACTCGGCCAGCAGGGCCGGCGCCGGGTAGATGTTCTTCAACGCTTCCTCGACCGCCGCGGTGGAGACGACGACGGTGCGGTTGATCGTTCCGTCATAGCCATAGTTGCCGCCGAGCGAGTGGATATTGCCGTCGAACGCCGCGCCGATCACCCGACCTTGCCGGTCGATCACCGGCGAGCCGGAATTGCCGCCGATGATGTCGTTGGTGGTGACGAAGTCGTAG
>CBFGLY010000345.1:0-1736 GCA_965649725.1 uncultured Sphingomonas sp. | reverse complement strand
GGAGTTCGAGGCGGTCGACGAGGGCAAGGTCGCGAAGATCCTGGTTCCCGAAGGCTCGGACGGGGTGAAGGTCGGGACTCCGATCGCGATCCTCGCCGGCGAGGGGGAAAGCGTCGAGGCGCCGGCCTCCGCGCCGCCGCCCAAGGTCGAGGAGCCGAAGAAGGAAGAGGCCAAGGCCGAGCCCGCCCCTCCCGCCAAAGGCGGTGGAGAGACTCCGGCTGCCCCGGCGACGCCCGCCGCGCCGGCGCCCAAGGCCGACACGGGCGACCGCATCAAGGCGTCGCCACTGGCCCGCCGCCTGGCGGAAGCGCAGGGCATCGACCTGTCGACGCTGAAGGGCAGCGGCCCGGGCGGGCGGATCGTTCGCGCCGACCTGGGCGAGAAGGCGGGCGGCGCCCTTCGACAAGCTGAGGGTGAGCGCGTTGGAGCGGGCGCTCCCGCTGAGCCTGTCGAAGCGAGAGCGCCGGCGCATGTCGAGCCGCTCGAAATCCCGCACGAGGCGGTCAAGCTCAGCAATATGCGCAAGACGATCGCGCGGCGCCTGACCGAGTCCAAGCAGCAGATCCCGCACATCTATTTGACGCTCGATGTCCGGCTCGATGCACTGCTCAAGCTTCGCGGCGAGCTCAACGCCTCGCTCGAAAGCCGCGGCGTCAAGCTCAGCGTCAACGACATGCTGATCAAGGCGCTGGCGCTGGCGCTGATCGAGGTTCCGGAGTGCAACGTCAGCTTCGGCGGCGACCAGCTGATCAAATATAGCCGCGCCGACATTTCGGTCGCGGTCAGCATCCCGAACGGCCTCATCACGCCGATCATCGTCGACGCCAATTCGAAGGCGATGTCGAAAATCTCGACCGAGATGAGCGACCTCGCCGCCCGCGCGAAGGAAGGGAAGCTGCAACCGGCCGAATATCAGGGCGGCACCGCCAGCCTGTCGAACATGGGCATGTTCGGGATCAAGCATTTCGAGGCGGTCATCAATCCGCCGCAGGGCATGATCATGGCCATCGGCGCGGGCGAGAAGCGGCCTTTCGTCATCGACGACAGCCTTCAGATCGCGACCATCATGAGCGCCACCGGCAGCTTCGACCATCGCGCCATCGACGGCGCCGACGGGGCCCGGCTGATGAAGGTGTTCAAGGAGCTGTGCGAGAAGCCGCTGGGGCTGGTCGCCTGAGATGAAGTGGCTGTCGGCCTTGCTGGTCGGGGCGCTTCTGGCCTTCCTCTTGCCGATGGCCTTCGGCGGCCAGGAAGGTTTCTGGATGACCAGCTGGACGAAATGGGGAACTGTGCGTCCGCTCTCGGGATCTCCCGGTTTTCTCTTCTCGATCCCGCTGTTCCTGGGATCGGCCCTGGCGCTTCGCCTTTTTTTCAACTGGCACAGCCACTGAGCCCCGCACATTGGCCGATCGCCTGCCCCTCATCCGCGTTACCGCCATGCCGTCCGACACCAATCCCTATGGCGGCGTGTTCGGCGGCTGGCTGATGGGCCAGATGGGTCTCGCCTGCGGGTCATTCGCTTCGCGACATTCGGGCGGAAAGGCGATCCTGGTGGCGGCGGATGCGCTGAAGTTTCCCGGCGCAATGGCGGTCGGCGATGAGCTTAGCGTTTATGTCGACTTGTTGAAGCAGGGCAGGACGTCACTCAAATTGAAAGCCGAGGCCATCTCGCGCGTTCGCGATGGCATCGAGGAAAAAACGGTCGCGGAAGGGGAATTCACCTTCGTCGCGCTCGA
>CBFGLY010000344.1:0-1740 GCA_965649725.1 uncultured Sphingomonas sp. | reverse complement strand
AGAGTTGGCGGGGGATTTGATGGCCGAAGGCAAGCTGGACGTGTGGCTGAGGCAGCTGGCCGCGCCCTTCTTTCGCCATTGGCGCTGGATCATCGTCGCGGCCTGGCTGCTCTACGCGGCCTGGATCATTTTCAATCGCTGGGCCCTGATCCGCGGTTTCGCCCTGCCGGACACGGATGACAATTTGCGGCTGGCCGAGGTTCGCGCCTGGCTTGGCGGACAGGGCTGGTACGATCTGGTCCAGCACCGCTTCGATCCCGTCCACGGCGGCGGGAACATCCACTGGTCGCGGCTGGTCGACCTGCCGATTGCCGGGCTGATCCTGCTTGCGACGCCGTTCGTCGGTGGAGCGGACGCGGAGCGGGTCGCGGTCGCGGTGGCGCCATTGCTCCCGCTCCTCCTGCTGATGTTCAGCCTGGCGCTGACGATGAAACGGCTGGTGGGGGAGAAGGCCTGGCCGCTGCCGATCATCGGCCTGCTGTGCGCTTATTCGACCATCGCCATGTTCGCGCCGCTCAGGATCGACCACCATGGCTGGCAGCTGGCGTTCCTCGCGCTGGCGGTGTCGGCAGTTGCCGATCCGAAGCGGGCGCGGGGAGGCGCGGTGCTCGGGCTCGCGACCGGCCTGTCGCTGTCGATCGGGCTTGAGATGATGATTTATCTCGCGCTGCTCGGCGGAGCGTCGGTGTTGATGTGGGTCGCGGACCGCGACGAGCGACGACGGCTGGCCGCCTATGCCGCGGCGCTGGTAGCGACGACCGGCGCCGGATTCCTGATCTTCGCCTCGAACGCCAACTGGCTGGCGGTGTGCGATGCCTTGTCGCCGGTGTGGCTGTCCGACGCGGCGGTCGGCGGCGCGCTGATGCTGGGCCTGTCGATGCTCCGGCTCGACAGCTGGAAGGCGCGGCTCGGCGTTGCGGCGGTGGCGGGGGCGCTGGTCGCCGGGTTCCACGCGCTCGCATGGCCGAATTGCCTGCAGCGGCTTGAGGGCGTTTCGCCGGAAGCGACGCGCCTGTGGCTCGATCATGTCCGGGAGGCCCGGCCTTTCTACCGCCACGACTGGCGCATCGCGACGATGATGCTGACCCTGCCGGTCACGGCCTTGCTCGGCTGGGGGCTGCTGATCTGGCGGGCGTGGAAAGCCGATGGTGCCGACCGCGACCTGCTCCGCCGGACGCTGGCCGTCGCGCTTCCGGCGATTGCCGCCTTTGCGCTGCTCTTCTGGCAGACGCGGGCCGCACCGGCGGCGCAGATGATGGCGCTTCCGGCGGCGACGGCGCTGATCGTGCTGGTTGCCGCGGCGTGGCTCGAATCGCCCAAACTATGGTTGCACGGCGCGGCGATCGTGCTGGTCCTGTTCGGTTTCGGGGCGGCGGTGCCACTGGCGATCCAGCTGGTCCCGAGGGAGAAGAGCAGCCCGGCTGCCGCCCGGGTCGCCAAGGCCAACCGCAGCTGCCCGACATTGCGCGCGATGGCCCCGATCCAGCGCCAGCCCAAGGGCATGGTGTTCAGCTTCATCGACCTGGGCCCCCGCCTCATCGTGCTGACCCATCATGACGCGGTCGGCGGGCCCTATCACCGCAACGACAAGGCGATCGCCGACGTGATGAAGGCGTTTCGAGGCGACGAGGCTCAGGCGCACCGGATCGTGGCTGAATATGGCAGCGACTATCTGCTGATATGTCCGGACATGTCGACCGCGACCATCTTCATGTCCGAGGCGCCGAAGGGCTTCTACGG
>CBFGLY010000343.1:0-1741 GCA_965649725.1 uncultured Sphingomonas sp. | reverse complement strand
AGCTCGATGCTCTTGGCGATGGTCGCCTCGTCTTCGATCAGCAGAACCCGCATGCCTTCATCCCCTGGTTAGGCAGTCGTTTCATGCGGCTTCCAAATGGTTGCGCGCTTTTAACGACGTCTAAGCGTCCATTAACCATGCGATTTCTGACCTTAAAAGGTTAATAGTGCGTAAAACTTCGTAAATGCCCGGAATCGTTGCAGCGCTGCATCAGTGCTTTGGCGTCATTGCGAGCTTAGCGAAGCAATCCAGTGGATCGGCTGGATTGCTTCGTCGCTCCGCTTCTCGCAATGACGAACAATGACACTCGAAGACCTCATCCTGTTCGTCGACGGCGAAGCGATCGTGATCGACAAGCCCGCCGGCCTGCCGGTCGATGCGCCGCGCGCGGGCGGCAGCAGTGTCGAGGGCCGGATCGAGGAATTGTCGCTCGGCTTCAAGCGCCCGCCGGTGCCGATGCATCGGCTCGACCGGGACACGTCGGGCTGCCTGCTCTTCGCCCGCAATCCCAAGGCGAGGGCGCGCTTCCAGCAGGCGTTCGAGAGCGGTGCAGTGGCGAAGAGCTACCTTGCCGTGCTCGACGGCGAGGTTGAGGGCGACGAGGGCCTGATCGACTTGCCCGTTGCCAAAGTGTCGAGCGCGGCCGGCGGCTGGCGGATGGTGGTCAGCGATGGAGGCAAATCGGCTGCAACGCGCTGGCGCAAGATCGCCGAAGCGGAGGGCCAATCGCTGGTCGAATTCCGTCCGACGACCGGCCGCACCCACCAGATCCGCGTCCACGCGGCGCGGGGCCTCGGCGCCGCGATCGTCGGCGACCCGGTCTATTCGCTCCCGGACGATGCCGAGCTTGGCGCCATGACGCTGCCCGACAGCGGGATGCTGCTCCATGCGTGGCGGCTGGTCGTGCCGCGCGATCCGAAGGAAGCGATCGACGTCACCGCCCCGGTCCCGGACCGCTTCGGACGATGGCTGGACTATCTATGAGGCCGGAGGATGTCGTCATTCCCGAGGACGCGCTGTCGGAGCGCTTCCTCGCCGCGACCGGGCCGGGCGGCCAGAACGTCAACAAGGTGGCGACGGCCTGCCAGCTGCGCGTCGATGTCTTCAAGCTCGGTCTGCCGCCCCATGCCTATGAGCGGCTGAAGGCGATTGCCGGCAGCAAGATGACGAGCGGCGGGGAGTTGCTGATCACGGCGCGGCGCTACCGCACGCAAGAGGCCAATCGCGAAGACGCGCGCCGGCGGCTGGCGGAAATGATTGCCGAGGCCCATATTGTCCAGGCCAGGCGCCGCCCGACCAAGCCGTCGAAGGCCGCCAAGGCGAGGCGCGTCGATGAGAAAAAGGGCCGGAGCGCGGTCAAGGCCGGGCGCGGGAAAGTGAGCTGGGACTGATGTACGATTTCAAGATCGAGGCGGCGGACAAGGCGACGCTCTACAAGGACCTCGCGTCGGCGCTGCAGGGCCTGGTCGCGGGCGAGACGGACGGAATCGCCAACATGGCCAATGCCGCCTCGCTCATCTGGGAGAGCCTGCCGGACATCAACTGGGCCGGCTTCTACCGGAATATCGGCGGGGAACTCGTGCTCGGCCCCTTTCAGGGCCGGCCCGCCTGCATCCGCATCCCGTTCGGAACGGGAGTCTGCGGCGTCGCGGCCCAGACGCGCGAGGTGCAATTGGTGAAGGATGTCCACGCCTTCCCCGGCCACATCGCCTGCGACAGCGCATCGAACAGCGAGATCGTG
>CBFGLY010000342.1:0-1748 GCA_965649725.1 uncultured Sphingomonas sp. | reverse complement strand
ACGTTGGCGCCCGGCTCGACCTTGGCGGTCTTCACCACCGCGCCGACTCCGGTAGTGACCCCGCACCCGATGTAGCAGCTGGTCTTGAACGGAGCGTCCTCGCGGATTTTCGCGACCGCGATCTCGGGCAGGACCGTGAAGTTCGAAAAGGTCGAGCAGCCCATATAATGATAGATGGTCTGCCCTCTGTAGCTGAAGCGGCTGGTCCCGTCGGGCATCAGGCCCTTGCCCTGGGTCGCGCGGATCGCGGTGCACAGGTTGGTCTTGCCGGAAAGGCACGACTTACACTGGCGGCATTCCGGCGTGTAGAGCGGGATCACATGGTCGCCCGGCTTCACGCTGGTCACGCCCGGGCCGACCTCGCGAACGACGCCGGCGCCTTCGTGCCCCAGGACCGAGGGGAAGATGCCCTCGCTGTCGAGCCCGTCGAGCGTATAGGCGTCGGTGTGGCAAATTCCGGTGGCCATGATCTCGACCAGGACCTCGCCGGCCTTGGGCCCTTCCAGGTCCAGCTCGACGATCTCCAGCGGTTTCTTCGCCTCGAACGCGACGGCTGCCCGGGTCTTCATTATTGTTCTCCGTTGGAATTGAGGAAGCGGCGAATCCACTCGCCGACGCGCGCCGTGTCGTTGGGCGCGTCGAGCGAGGCGATCGCAGCGTCGGGATCGGGCACGACATCGTGCCGTTCGGCAATCAGCGCCTGCGCGAACGCCGGCGAGAATTCCGGATGAAATTGAAAGGAGATCGCCGGCCGGTCGGTCCAGGCCAAGGCCGCGTAGGGCGTGAAGTCCGACGCCGCGACCACCTCGGTATTGGGCGGTTGGACGACCACCTGGTCCTGGTGGGATGCCGGCACCGCAACATCGGCGGTCGAGTCCATCCACGGCTCGGACCGCTCGATTCGATAGCGGTGCAGCCCCGTGCTCCAGCCCTTGTCGGATTTCTCGACGCGGCCGCCGAGCGCCTGCGCCATCGCCTGATGGCCGAAGCAGATTCCGACCATCTTCCGATCCGCGGAAGACCGGATGAAATCGAGCAGTCCCGGGATCCAGGGCAGCGGGTCGTAAACTCCCGCCGGCGATCCGGTAATGAGGATCGCGTCATGCGCGTCGGCATTCGGCAACTCGCCCGCCTGCACGTCGAACGTCTCGATCTCGAACCCAGGGCCGAGCAGCCGCTCGAACATCGCAGGATAATCGCCGAAGCGTCCGACAAGGTCTCCTGGCGGGCTGCCGGTTTCGAGAATGGCGAGCTTCATGCCTCCGCCTTGCCACGCCGAAGCGCTTCGGCCAATGCTTCTTGCCAAGAGGGGTAGAAATGGCCGACGCGAACTGGCTCCAGGGCCGCCATGCGCTAATCACCGGCGGCGGGACCGGCATCGGAGCGGCAGCGGCGACTCACCTTCACGCCGCGGGCGCGAAAATCTCGCTGCTCGGCCGCCGCATGGAGCCGCTGGAAGAGGTCGCGCGGATCGTCGGCGGCCGCGCAATCTCTTGCGACGTCACCGACCGGGAGGCGCTTTCCCAGGCGTTCGACGAGGCTCGCGCCGTGCATGGGCCGATCAACCTGCTCATCGTCAACGCCGGAATCGGCGACAGCGCGCCGTTCGGCCGGACGACGCGCGACGCTTGGGACCGGATCATCGCGACCAATCTCACCGCCGCCTTCGATTGTGCGCAGCTGGGGCTTCCCGACCTTCTCGCCGGCGAGGACAGCCGGCTGGTCTTCATCGCCTCGGTCGCGGGCCT
>CBFGLY010000341.1:0-1751 GCA_965649725.1 uncultured Sphingomonas sp. | reverse complement strand
GACACCGCCTATGGCCGTCCCGTCGGAGTGATCATCGCGAAGGACGGCAGCCTGCTGGTCGCCGACGACGTGGGCGGCAAGGTCTGGAGAGTGAGCGGGGCAGCCGGCGCGACCCAGACCGCCGCGCGAACCTAACGCTCGAGCTGGTCCTCGATCCCGGGTCCGAGCCGGATGGCCGCTTCCCTGACGGTGGGGAGGCAAGCGACGAACATCAGCTCGAGCTGGTCCGCGTCCGGCTTCTTTTCGCGAAGAACCTTGATGCCGCCGTCGACGATCGCCTGCCGCGCCGCTCGCTCCTTTTCGTCGACATTGCCGAAGCGCTCTTTCCGCAGCAGCTCGCCCACTTCCTCGTCCCAATGGCCGAGGCCGGTTTCCTTGGCATAGTCCGCGGTGGCGAGGCATTGCTCCTCGCTCGGCAGTTGCAGCAATTCGGTCGGCATGGGCCCGAGTGCCACGGCCAGTTCGGAATCGCCCTTTCGCGCGGCCTCGAAATAGGGCTCGCACTTCTGCGTGAGATAATCGCGAACCTCGGTCCAGAAGGGCTCGGTCTTGGTCGGATCGGCATAGCCCGCGGCCTTGCCTTCCACCAATGAACGCGCCAGCACCGCGTCACCGATCTCAATCGTCAACCGGGCCGCGACGGCATCCGCCAGCCGCCTGGCGCCTTCCTTGCCAGGGGCCTTGCCGCGTTCCGCCCAATAGAGAGCGAGCCCCGCGCATTCCTTCTGCCGCTCGCGCACCGCGCTGATGAGCATCGACCGGCCGAAGGCGGGCTCGGCGAGCTTGCTGAAGTCGCTCGCCTGGGCCGGGGCGACCAGCACGATCGCCACCGCCATTCCGATGAGGCGCTTCATTTGGCGTCTCCCTTCGCGGCTTCCGCCATCATCGGCTGGCACATGATGAGCCTCATCATCCCCGCTTCCTGTTCCACCTTGGGCGCCGCCTTCGTTGCAAGATACTCGGCTTCCAGCGCCGCTTCGGCAGCAGCGCGGGCAGCGTCATCCTTTCCCTTCAGGGCCAGGCTCCGAGCCCGGTCGGCATCGGCATTCAGGCCGGCCGCTTCCTCACCCTCGGTCATCGAGGCGGCGAGGCGATATTGGGCATAGCAGCTGGCGAGCGCCGGACTGACCACCGTTGCCGCGGCGAGCGGATGGAGCTTGAGCGCTCCCGGCGAACCCGCGGCGACGAAGAGCGGTGCACAATTTTCCACCTGGGCGGCGAAGGCCCTTTCGTCCTCGCCGGTCTTCGGCCCGGCTTCGGCCGACAGCGACGTCAGCAGTTCGCCGACGATATCGGCCGGAATCTCGGCATCGTTGGCGATCGCGGCCTGGACTTCGCTAAAAAGCCGGTCGGCCGCTGCCCGGGTTGGAGACCTCGCCCCGTCCGGCTGATTCGCCGCGAGCCATTGGCCGAGGCCGGCGCACTGCATTTCCGATATTCTTGCGGGGGACAGGGTGGCCAGGCGCATGACATGGTCCACGCTAAGCCGCTCCATCAAATCGTCTTTTGGCTGGGCGCTTGCAGGCGCGCCGCACAGTAACGCCAGCGCGGCCGCGCTCGATATCAATTTCATGCATTCCCCCGAAACAGTCCCGGTCACGACATCGACGGTCGCCAGCCTCTCGTCAATTGGCGTCTGGCGTGCTTAATCCGCCGCCGATGACCGCATCCCGTAGCTTTTTCGCCGCCCTGGCCCTCGGTGCCGCTTCCGCCTTCGCCTTTCAGCCGGTCGGCTGGTGGCCGCTGATGAT
>CBFGLY010000340.1:0-1762 GCA_965649725.1 uncultured Sphingomonas sp. | reverse complement strand
GGCATGGTCGCGATCGTCGACGAGGCAGAGGCTGGCGAAGTTGCCGAGCGCCTCGAGGCAGCGGGCGAGACCGTGCGCCGCATCGGGCACGTCGAAGCCGGCGAAAAGGGCTGCACCGTGACTGGAAGCGCCGAGAGCTGGAGCGCCCGCGAAGCCTGGTCCGCAACCCACCATGGCTGAGCGAAGCAGGGTCGCCGTCCTCATCTCGGGCCGAGGCTCGAACATGGCCGCGCTGATCTATGCTTCACGTGCGGAGGATTGCTGTTTCGACATCGCCCTGGTCAGCGGCGACAAGCCCGAAGCGCCCGGCATCGCCCTTGCGGAGGCCGAAGGGATCGAGACCCTGAGGCTCAGCGCCAAATCCCTCGGCCCCGCTTTCTGGACCGAGCTCGACGATGGGCTGGAAAAGGCGGGCATCGACCTGATCGCGCTCGCCGGCTTCATGCGCATCATCCCCGACGACTTCGTTGCTCGCTGGCAGGGGCGGATGGTCAACATCCACCCCTCGCTGCTCCCCAAATATAAGGGCCTGAAGACTTACGAGGCCTGCCTTGCCGCCGGCGACAGCATCAGCGGCGCAACGGTCCACCTCGTTTCCCCCGATCTCGACAGCGGGGAGATCCTTGGCCAGGTCGAGGTGGCAGTGCTGCCGGAGGACACCGCCGAAGCGCTTGCGGACCGCATCCTCATCGCCGAGCATCAACTCTATCCCCGAGTGCTCGAGCAATATCTCGGCCGGACCCGCGATTTCGACTGGATCGCGAACCGCGTCGGCGAGCTCGCGCTGGCCCTGCCCGAAACCCGCTTCAAGACCAGCCATGGTTCGCCGGGATGGAAGGTCGGAAGTCCGTCCAGCGACAAATTCTTCGCCATCATGTGGAACAACCACCATGGCGAGGGCGGCATTGCCCTTCTCGTCAAATGCAGCGGCCAGGATGAGATGGCGCAGCTGATCGAGGCGGAACCCGACGTCTATTTCCGTCCCGCTTATTACGGCCCGTCAGACTGGATCGGGATTACCCTCGACCGGCCCAAGGTCGACTGGGACCATGTCGACGGCTGGCTCCAGCGCAGCTGGCAGGCGATGGCGCCCGCGCGCCTGACCCGGTTGATGCGAGCGGCGGACGAGTTTTAGGCTGGGTCATGGTCGATTCCCCCTCCCCGGACAGCAAGGCCCGGCGCCGCTGGATCAGCTTTGGCGAAACCATCGCGCTTGCCGCGCTCATCATCTCCGCGCTCGGCCTGTGGAACAGCTGGCGCAGCGAAGAGCCCGACAAGGCATCGCCATCCACGGAAACCAAGTCCGCAATCCCGATCGCCCTGCGTGGAGAGATTGAGTCGGGCGGCAAGGCGATGACCATCGCTCCGGTCGAATCCGGCCATTCGCTCGAATCCCTCACCCTGACCGCCGGGAACAAGCCTGCCGTTTCGATCGGAAGCGACGGACGGCTCGCGGCCTCGGATGTCCAGCGGCTTGTCGGCGACGCCGCGAAGGGCAAGGCCGGGTCGATCGCCGTCCGCATCGACGCGCGCTACATCGAGGCCGGGACCGTCAAGCGAGGGGGCGGACGCTACCGAATCTCCTATCGTTGGGACGAAGGCGGCCTGTTCGGAAGCGACAAGTTGCGCCTGACCGGCCTCAGCCTCGGCTAACGCCGCCCTTCGCGGGCCAAAAAGAAGGGCCGCCGGTTTCCCGACGGCCCTGCCTTGCTTTCCGCCTTCGGGCTTTAGCCGACGATTTCTTCCGGCTGGAAGAAATAAG
>CBFGLY010000339.1:0-1766 GCA_965649725.1 uncultured Sphingomonas sp. | reverse complement strand
TTCGCCGTCATCGACGAAGTCGCCGCCCGCCTCGCCGAGCAAGGCGCCGAGGTCAACGCCACCGACGGAGTCCGCGTGAAAACCGCCGACGGCTGGTGGCTCCTCCGCGCCTCTAACACGCAGGACGTGCTGGTCGCCAGGGCGGAGGCGAAAGATCAGGCCGGGCTGGATCGGCTGATGGCGACGGTTAACGAACAGCTTGAGAGAAGCGGCATCGCAGCCGTCGAGGCCGCCCACTAACCCTGTTCCCCGGCGAAGGCCGGGGCCCAGGAGGCTCCGCGAGGAGCCTTAGTTAGATGAAGAACGTGCTTGCGCACGCCTAGACCCCGGCCTTCGCCGGGGAACAGGAATCAATCATCCTCATCCTCATAGCCCACCAAGTTCAGCTCCCGCGCCTTGATCTGGTGGGTCATGCACCAGTGCATCAGCGCGTCCTCTCGCCCGTGGGTGATCCAGACTTCGCGCGGGGCGACCTCGCGGATGGTCTGGGTCAGCTCGTCCCAGTCCGAATGGTCAGAGATGACCAGCGGCAGCTCGACGTTCCGCTGCCGCGCGCGCTGGCGGATGCGCATCCAGCCTGAGGCCATCGCTGTGATCGGATCGGGCAGCCGCCGCGACCAGCGATCGTTGAGCGCTCCGGGCGGGCAGATGACGATCTTCCCCGCTAGCTCCGCCTTCGGCGCCCCGGTCGCCGGCCGCAAATCGCCGAGCGGGACGCCCAGCTCCTCGTAGAGCCGGCACAGCCGCTCCATCGCGCCATGATAATAGATGGGCTCGTCATGCCCGCGCCCGCGAAGCTCCATGATCACCCGCTGCGCCTTCCCCAGCGCATAGGCGCCGACCAGCACGCAGCGCTCCGGCTCGGCATGAAGCCGATGGAGCAGCCGGTCGATCTCGCTTCCCGTATCGGGATGGCGGAACACCGGCAGGCCGAACGTCGCCTCGGTGATGAAGATGTCGCACGGCACCACCACGAAGGGCGCGCAGGTCGGGTCTGGCCGCCGCTTATAATCGCCCGACACCACCACTCGCTCTCCGCGATATTCGAGGACGATCTGCGCCGAGCCCAGGACATGGCCGGCGGGGACGAAACTGACATCGACCTCGCCGATCCTGACACTCTCGCCATAGCCGACCGGCCGCCCGTTCTGCTCGCCATAGCGAGTCGCCATGATCACCAGCGTCTCCGGCGTCGCCCAAACCTCGCCATGCCCGCCCCGGGCGTGATCGGCATGGCCGTGGGTGACCAGCGCCTTCTCCTTGGGCCGCGACGGATCGACCCACGCATCGGCGGGCTTCACATAAATGCCTTCGGGAAAAGGCTCGATCCAGGAACCCAGGCGGGCCATTGCGCGGTTATAGTCCCCGAAACACCGGGAGGTTCCCGGGCAGGCGGCAAGGAGGTCCCGGCATGGATGAAGGTCTTTTGGGCATCATGGAGATCGTCGGACCGATCGTCTTGCTCGTCATCATCGTCTGGGCAATCACCCACAATCGCTCGAAGGTCAGCAAGGACACGACCGAGCGTGCGACCGAAGCCAATTACGAAGCGGAGGACCGCGCGGTGAAGGACGAAGAGGGACGCTGAGCCAGCCGCTTCCGCCCGTCCTGGAGCAATGGTTCGCCTCGCGCGGCTGGCGGCCGCGGCGGCACCAGCTTGCCATGCTCGACGTGGCGCGGGCCGGGCGGAGCGCATTGCTCGTCGCGGCGACGGGTGCGGGCAAGACGCTTGCGGGGTTTTTGCCAACCATCGTCGACCTGATCGA
>CBFGLY010000338.1:0-1777 GCA_965649725.1 uncultured Sphingomonas sp. | reverse complement strand
CGCTGACCTTGATCCTGGGGTCGAGAATCTTCTTCGTCTCCGCGACCATCTTCCACTCTTCCTTGGTGGAGCCGTCTTCCAGGAAGCTGTCGATGTGCGGGATGACGTTGAAGGCGATCTGCTTGGTGAATTTCACCGGCTCGTTGGAGTCTCCGACGAAGATGTTGCGGCTCTGCTCGAACAGCTCGTCCATTCCGGCCTTCCCGGCGCCCGACACCGACTGGTAGGTCGCGACGACCACCCGCTTGATCTTCGCGGCGTCATGGAGCGGCTTCAATGCCACCACCATTTGCGCGGTCGAGCAATTGGGGTTGGCGATGATGTTCTTGGCCCGATAGCCCTCGATGGCCTCCGGGTTCACCTCCGGCACGATCAGCGGAACGTCCGGGTCCATCCGGTAGAGCGAGCTATTGTCGATGACGGTGCAGCCGGCCGCGGCCGCGCGCGGGGCGTGGACCTTCGAAATCTCCGAGCCCGCCGCGAACAGGGCAATATCCCAGCCTTCGAAGTCGAAATGCTCGAGGTTCTTGACCTTCAGCTCCTCGCCATTCTCGCCGAAATCGATGATGTCGCCGGTCGATCGCGGGCTGGCCACGGCGGCTACCTCGGCCAGCGGGAATTGCCGCTCCGCCAGGATGTTCAGGATTTCGCGTCCGACATTGCCGGTCGCGCCCACCACGGCGACCCGATAGCCCGATGACATGTATCAAATTCCTTTGGTCTGAAACGGCAACGGCCGGACCTCCCATGTCGGAAGGCCCGGCCGATAATCAAGCGCTTCTAGTGCGCGAGAAGGCTTAGCCCTCGTTCGACTCCGTGCCCTTGGCCGGGCGCGTGTCGCGGCGCTCGGCGATGCGGGCCGATTTGCCGCGGCGGCCGCGGAGGTAATAGAGCTTGGCGCGGCGGACGGCGCCACGGCGCACCACCTCGATCGAATCGATGCCAGGCGAATAGAGCGGGAAGACGCGCTCGACGCCCTCGCCGAACGAAATCTTGCGGACGGTGAAGTTCGAATTCACGCCCTTGTTGGCGCGGGCGATGCACACGCCTTCGTACATCTGCACGCGGCTGCGCTCGCCTTCGACGACCTTCACGCCGACGCGCAGCGTGTCACCGGGACGGAATTCGGGAATGGGGCGGAGCTTGGCGAGCTCGGCAACCTGCTCGGCTTCGAGCGTCTGGATCAGGTTCATGGTACTTAAAGACCCTATTTCTTCCGTTGCGCACCAGAGGGCGACGCCTCCCGAGCACCCCCGTGGCGCTCGATCAGGTCCGGCCGCCGTAGCCGTGTATCTTCGATCGCCTGGGCTTTGCGCCACGCCGCGATCTTCGCATGATCCCCCGATCGCAACACTTCGGGGATTATGCGTCCTTCCCATTCAACGGGTCGGGTATAGTGCGGATATTCCAGGAGCCCTTCTTCGAAGCTCTCCTCCTCTCCGCTGGAGGCCGCGCCCATTATCCCGGGAAGCAGCCGAACGCAAGCGTCAAGCAGCACCATCGCGCCCAGCTCGCCACCGGAGAGGACATAGTCGCCGATGGAGACCGGTTCGACGGGCCTGGCGTCGAAGATTCGCTCGTCGAAGCCTTCGAAGCGCCCGCACAGGATGATCGCCCCCTCGCCCGCCGCCAATTCGCGGACGCGGGCCTGGGTCAGGGGCGCTCCACGAGGCGTCATCGCCAGCATCGGCCGGCCGTCGGCGACCGCATCCAGCGCTGTAGCCAGCACATCGCACCGAAGCACCATCCCCGCCCCGCCGCCCGCCGGCGTGTCGTC
>CBFGLY010000337.1:0-1791 GCA_965649725.1 uncultured Sphingomonas sp. | reverse complement strand
CAGCTTTCGCGCCTACGGACGACGAAGTCGCACGCGCCGAGCGGCTGGTTGCGGCGGCTACCGGCGGCGCGGAGCGGTTCGAGAGCGAAATGGTCGAGGCGATGCATGTCGAGGCGGCGAAGAGGCTGTTGACTCGCCACAGCTTGCGCTCACGCTGAGCTTGTCGAAGCGCGAGCGCTAAACCTTCGACAGGCTCAGGGTGAGCGCAGAGGAGAAGCATCCGCCCTTGGCGAATCGGCGCGACCCTGCCAAAGGCCCGCATGGCCGACCTTCTCCACGACGAAATCCCTCTCGGGCTCACCTTTGACGATGTGCTGCTGCAGCCGCTGGAATCCAGCGTGCTGCCGAGCGGCGCCGACACTCGCACCTACCTGACCCGCGAAATCCCGCTGCAGATCCCGCTGCTGTCCTCGGCGATGGACACGGTGACCGAGGCGGATATGGCGATCGCGCTGGCGCAGCTTGGCGGGATCGGGGTCCTCCATCGCAACATGGATGTCGAGGAGCAGGCGACGGCGGTCCGGGCCGTGAAGCGGTTCGAGAGCGGAATGGTCGTCAATCCGATCACCATGACGCCGGACCAGACGCTGGCCGAGGCGTTCGAGCTGATGAAAGCCAACAGGATCAGCGGCATCCCGATCGTCGAGAAGTCGGGCAAGCTCGCCGGCATCCTCACCAACCGCGACGTGCGCTTCGCCGAAAACCCGCGGCAGCCGGTGCGCGAGCTGATGACATCGGAGAATCTGGCGACCGTGCCGCTCGGGACGAGCCAGGACGAGGCGCGCAAGCTGCTCCATCAGCGGCGGATCGAGAAATTGCTTGTGGTCGACGAGGCGCATCACTGCGTCGGGCTGATCACCGTCAAGGATATCGAGAAGGCGGTGGCCTCGCCCCATGCGACCAAGGACGCGCAGGGGCGGCTTCGGGTGGCCGCGGCCACGACCGTCGGCGACAAGGGGTTCGAGCGGAGCGAAGCGCTGATCGAGGCGGGATGCGATTGCATCGTGATCGACACTGCGCACGGCCACAACCGCGATGTCGGCAAGGCGGTCGAGCGGGTGAAAGCGCTGTCCAACAGCGTCCAGGTCGTCGCCGGCAATGTCGCCACCGCCGACGCCGCGAAGGCGCTGGCCGATGCGGGCGCGGACGCGATCAAGGTCGGGATCGGACCCGGGTCGATCTGCACCACGCGGATCGTTGCGGGCGTCGGCGTGCCGCAGCTGTCGGCGATCATGGCGGCTGCCAAGGCCGCAGGAGAGAAGGGCGTGCCGGTGATCGCCGACGGCGGTATCCGGACGTCGGGCGATATTGCCAAGGCTCTCGCGGCGGGCGCTTCGACCGTCATGGTCGGATCGCTCCTCGCGGGGACCGAGGAAGCGCCTGGCGAGACGTTCCTCTACCAGGGACGCGCCTACAAGGCCTACCGCGGCATGGGCAGCGTCGGGGCGATGGCTCGCGGCTCGGCCGACCGCTATTTCCAGCAGGACATCAAGGACCAGCTGAAGCTGGTGCCCGAGGGGATCGAGGGGCAGGTGCCGTACAAGGGCCCGGTCCGCGACATCGTCCACCAGCTGGTCGGCGGCGTGAAGGCGGCGATGGGCTATACGGGGTCGACGACCATCCAAGAGCTTCAGCAGCGCGCACGTTTCGTCCGGATCACCAATGCCGGGCTTAGCGAGAGCCATGTCCACGACGTCGCCATCACGCGTGAGGCGCCCAACTATCCGACGCGCTAGGCCATGACGCCCTCGGCGCGAGTCCAGGCGGCGATCGAGATTCTCGATGAGGTGA
>CBFGLY010000336.1:0-1805 GCA_965649725.1 uncultured Sphingomonas sp. | reverse complement strand
GTCGTCTTGCCCGAGCTCTCCGGTCCGTAAATCTCGATGACTCGGCCGCGCGGAAGGCCACCGACGCCGAGCGCAATGTCGAGGCCGAGCGAGCCGGTCGACACCGTCTCGATCTCGATCTTCTCGCGGCTGCCCAGCTTCATCGCCGAGCCCTTGCCGAACGCGCGGTCGATCTGAGCGAGCGCCGCTTCCAATGCCTTCTGACGATCCGTGTTCACGCTATCTCCACTGCTGCCGACGACCTTGAGTTGCGCTGACATGATCCTGTTCCTCTCGTCAATCGGGAGCCGAGCTTCCCCCCGTGATGACGCAAGGCGTATCCTATTTGTTCTTTCGGAACAAGAGGAGAACTTTCAGGCGATCAGCCGGCCGAGTTGGCCAGCGCCGCATCGATGACCGGCGTGACCCGGTCGATCGTGTAGGGCTTTTCGATCAACGGCACGGCAGCGAACTCCGCGGGCGGCGGATCGACATGGCCGCCGGTGGCAAGAACGAAGGGAGTGCCCTTGCTGCGCAGCGCCGCGGCGACCGGCCAGACGCTTTCGCCCTTCAGGTTCACGTCGAGGATCGCGAGATCGAACGCGCCCTTCTCCACTTCGGCAAGCGCCGAATTGACGCTGTCGCAATTGCCGGTGACTTCATGGCCGAGCGACTGGATGAAGTCTTCCAGCATCATGGCGATGAGGGGCTCGTCCTCGACGATTAGTATGGAACGCGATACCGACATGTCCCCCCGGACATAGCAGCCGTTACGCCGTAGGAAAGAATTATTTGTCGTTCAGAGCCTTGCGGACAGCCTCTGCCAGTTCCTGCACGGAAAAGGGCTTCGGAAGGAAGGCGACGTTGGCAATGTCGATCGACTTCCTGAGCTGCTCCTCGGCATATCCGGACATGAACAGGATCGGCAGGTCGGGCCGCGTCTTGCGCGCTTCCCGGACCATCGTCGGGCCGTCCATCAGCGGCATCACGACGTCGGAGATCAGCAGCGCGATCTCACCGCCCTGGTCGACGATCTCGAGCGCTTCCTCGCCATTGTTGGCGGTCAGCACCTTGTAGCCGTGGCGGGTCAGCGCCCGCTCGGCGACGGTTCGGACCATCGGCTCGTCCTCGACCAGCAGGATGGTCCCGGTGCCCCACAGCTCATTCTCGCTATCGCTGGTCTTGGCCGACCTCCGCCCGCTTTCCTTCTCCTCCTCGACCCGGTGGACCGGCAGGTAGATGGTGAAGCGCGTCCCCTCGCCCACCTTGGAATCGGCGAAGATGAAGCCGCCCGACTGCTTGACGATGCCATAGACGGTCGACAGGCCCAGGCCGGTGCCCTTGCCGACTTCCTTGGTGGTGAAGAAAGGCTCGAACACCTTCCCCAGGATCGACGCCGGGATGCCGGTGCCGGTGTCGGCGATCGACAGCGCGGAATAGTCGGCGATCGGCAGGATGTCGCTGCCCAGATCGGCCACCTGGTTGGCCTTCACCGAATAGGTCTGGATGGTCAGCGTTCCACCACCGCCCGAGGCCATCGCGTCGCGCGCGTTGACCGCAAGGTTAACGATGACCTGCTCGAGCTGGCCCGGATCCGCCCTGACCGGGCCGAGGTCGCGGCCATGCTTCACCGCAAGCTGCACGGTCTCGCCCAGCAGGCGCTTCAACAAATGAGAGACTTCGCTGACCACGTCGGGGAGTTGAAGCACTTGCGGCCGCAACGTCTGCTGCCTCGAAAAGGCGAGCAATTGGCGGGTCAGGCCGGCGGCGCGGTTCGAGTTCGACTTGATCTGCTGGATATCGTCATAATCGGTGTCGCCCGGCGT
>CBFGLY010000335.1:0-1816 GCA_965649725.1 uncultured Sphingomonas sp. | reverse complement strand
GCTGGTCACCGGCTACGATTATCTTCGCATCGGCCTCAAGCACATGGATTAACGCCCGTGCTCCTGCGGAAGCAGGAGCGCATGGACTAATCGATTTTTCCCTTCTCACTGACCAACATTGTTCGTTTCTTTCGCTGAAGGCCCAGGCCTAGCGTCGCGCCACATTCATTTGAGGAGAGCGACGTCATGGACGCGAAGACCGGCGATATGGGCGGTTGCCCGATGAAGGGTACGAAGGCGCGTTCACTGCTGGGGCGCACCAACAAGGATTGGTGGCCGGAGGCGCTTCCGGTCGACATGCTCCATCAGAACGGCGTGTCGCCCGACCCGATGGGTGCGGACTTCGACTACGCCGAGGCATTCAACCAGCTCGATTATCAGGCGCTCAAGAATGACCTCACCGCGCTGATGACCGACAGCAAGTCATGGTGGCCGGCCGACTATGGCCACTATGGCCCGTTCATGATCCGAATGGCCTGGCACGCGGCGGGCACCTATCGAGTCACCGACGGCCGCGGCGGCGCGAGCAGCGGCCAGCAGCGGTTCGAGCCGCTCAACAGCTGGCCCGACAACGGCAACCTCGACAAGGCGCGGCGGCTGCTGTGGCCGATCAAGCAGAAATACGGCAAGCACATCAGCTGGGCCGACCTGTTCATCCTGGCCGGCAATGTCGCCATCGAAAGCATGGGCGGCCCGATCTTCGGCTTCGGCGGCGGCCGCAAGGATGTCTATCAGTCGGAAGGCGACACTTTCTGGGGCGCCGAGGAAATCTGGGTCAACCAGGGCGCGAAAACCCGCATCACCGAGGAACTGCCCGAACTGGAAGGCCCGCTCGCGGCGATCCAGATGGGCCTGATCTACGTCAATCCGGAAGGCCCGGGCGGCAATCCCGACCCGCTCCTGTCGGCGCGCGACATGAAGGCGACCTTCCTCAGGATGGCGATGAACAGCGAGGAAACCGTCGCGCTCACCGCCGGCGGCCACGCCTTCGGCAAGGCCCACGGCGCCAAGCCGGCCGAGAGCTTCGGAAGCGACCCGGCCTCGGAAGCGGTCCAGCTGCAAGGCCTCGGCTGGCTGACCGACGAGGAGGAGATCGGCAAGGGCCATATCACGACCTCGGGCATCGAAGGGTCCTGGTCGAACAACCCGACCAAATGGGGCGGCGACTATTTCCGCCTGCTGTTCAAATATGACTATGAGCTGGTCGAAAGCCCGGCCGGCGCCAAGCAGTGGACGCCGGTCAATCCCGACCCCGAAGATCTGGCGCCCGACGCGCGCGATCCCAACAAGCGCGTGCCGACCATGATGACGACCGCCGACATGGCGCTGAAGATGGATCCGGAATTCCGCGCCATCTCGGAGCGGTTCCGTGACGACCAGGCGGCGCTCGACGACGCCTTCGCCCGCGCCTGGTTCAAGCTGACCCACCGCGACATGGGACCGAAGCAACGCTATCTCGGGCCGGAGGTGCCGGAAGAGACTCTGATCTGGCAGGACCCGGTGCCGGAAGGGACGGTGCCTTCGGACGCGGACGTAGCGGCGTTCAAGGACAAGATCCTGTCGAGCGGCCTCAGCGTGTCGCAGCTGGTCAAGACCGCTTGGGCTTCGGCCTCTACCTTCCGCAAGTCGGACCATCGCGGCGGCGCCAACGGCGCGCGGATCGCGCTTGCGCCGCAAAGGGACTGGGCGGTCAACGAACCGGCCGAGCTAGCCAAGGTGCTGGGCAAGCTCAACGAGCTTCGTGGGTCGATCTCGCTGGCGGATGCGATCGTGCTCGCCGGCTCGGCGGCGGTCGAGAAGGCGGCAAAGGATGCCG
>CBFGLY010000334.1:0-1820 GCA_965649725.1 uncultured Sphingomonas sp. | reverse complement strand
CTAGTGGCGGAAGTGGCGCAGCCCGGTGAAGATCATCGCCAGCCCGGCCTCGTCGGCTGCAGCGATCACCTCGTCGTCGCGGATCGAACCGCCCGGCTGGATCACCGCGGTAGCGCCCGCTTCGACGGCGGCGAGCAGTCCGTCGGCGAAGGGGAAGAATGCGTCCGAGGCCACCGCCGAGCCGACGGTATGCGGCTCGGCCCAGCCATATTTCTCGGCCGCCTCGCGCGCCTTGATCGCCGCGATCCGGGCGGAATCGCGGCGGTTCATCTGCCCCGCTCCGATGCCGGCCGTAACGCCGTCCCTGGCGTAGACGATCGCGTTGGACTTGACGTGCTTCGCGACGGTCCAGGCGAACAGGCAATCCTTCAGTTCCTGCTCCGTCGGTTCGCGCCTGGTCACGACCTTGAGCATGTCGCGCGTCAGCATAGCGTTGTCGCGGTCCTGCATCAGCAAGCCGCCGGCAATGACCGCCACCGTCTGACCGCCGCGCGCCGGGTCGGGCAGGGCGCCGGTCAGCAGCAGGCGGAGGTTCTTCTTCCGGGCGAACGCTGCGATGGCGGCTTCGTCGGCGTCCGGCGCGACCACGACTTCGGTGAAAATGTCGCAGATCGCCTCCGCCGTGGCGCCGTCGAGCTTGCGGTTGACGGCGACGATCCCGCCGAACGCGGAAACGCTGTCGCAGGCCAGCGCATCGTTCCAGGCGTCGAGCAGGCTGTCCCCGCTGGCCACTCCGCACGGGTTGGCATGCTTGACGATCACGACCGTCGGCGGGCCTTCGCGAAACTCCGCGACCAATTCCAATGCCGCGTTGGCGTCGTTGAGATTATTGTAGCTGAGCTCCTTGCCCTGGACCTGGCGAGCCTGGGCGACGCCGGGGGTCGCCGGTCCCATCGGCAGGTATAGCGCGGCCTTCTGGTGAGGGTTCTCGCCGTAGCGCAGCTCGGCCGATTTGCTGCCGACGATGAACCGGGTCGGCGGGTAGGCCTGCTGCTGGTCGGCGAAGGCGAACCAGCTGGCGATCATCGAATCATAGGCGGCGGTGCGGGCGAACGCCTTGGCGGCAAGCATCCGGCGGAAATCGAGGTCGGTGCCGCCATTCGCCTGCAACTGCCCGATCAGCGCCGGATAGTCGGCCGGGTCGGTGACGATGGCGACATGCTCATGATTCTTGGCCGCCGAGCGAACCATCGACGGACCGCCGATATCGATATTCTCGATAATCTCGTCGCGCTGCGCGCCCTTCATGACCGTCGCTTCGAACGGGTAGAGATTGACGACGACAAGGTCGATCGCGCCGATCCCATGCTCTTCCATCGATGCCAGGTGATCGGGATTGTCGCGCACCGCGAGAAGGCCGCCATGGACCTTGGGATGAAGCGTCTTCACCCGGCCGTCCATCATCTCGGGAAAGCCGGTGAAGTCGCTGATGTCGCGAACGTCGGCGCCAAGCTCGCGCAGCCGGGCCGCCGTTCCGCCGGTCGAAATGATTTCGACGCCCGCATCGGCAAGCGCCCTCGCCAGCTCTTCCAGCCCGCTCTTGTCGGAAAGCGAAATGAGGGCCCGGCGGAGGGGCACGATGGCGGTCATGGGTATTTCCTTCTTGGTTTAGCTTGAGCGGCGGAACTGCCAGGCGATTTCACCGCCGACGCCGGACACTTCGCCGACCACGACGAGCTGCACCGTCGGCTGAAGCTGTTTCCGGCCGTCGATGAACAGGCTCTCCTCAACCTGGAGCATCGCGCCCCGGCAGCGGAAATTCCATGGCGGCGCGCCCGACGAGCGCAGGATCGCGCCCATTCCGTCGGCGGTGACGGTCG
>CBFGLY010000333.1:0-1826 GCA_965649725.1 uncultured Sphingomonas sp. | reverse complement strand
AGGATGACCGGGACGGTGACGATGGCGATCCGTGTCGCGGACGGTCCGGGGGCGGTTGTCGCCAAACTATGCTCTCCTCGTTTGTCAGTCGCGGGACAGGGCTTCGGCCTTGTGCGCGGCGCGCTTCCCCTCGTCGGTCTCGACGATATATTGCGGATTGTCGGCGGACGCAGCGACCTTGTGGCCCTTGATCCTGGTCGGGCTGGTCTGCTTCTTCTTGACCGTACCGTGCGCCTCGCCGCCGTGGCTCTTCCACGTCACCTTGTCGCCTGCCTTCAGCTTCTTCGCCACGTCACTCTCCCGGGCGCAAATCGCCTCGCCGCAACCCTGGCCTCACTCCTTGCCCTTCAGCAGCGGCACGATCTGCCAGATGGCCGACAGGCCGACCAGCACATAGACGATCCGCGACAAGGTCGACATCTCGCCGAACAGCGCGGCGACCAGGTTGAAGTCCGCAAGGCCGACCAGGCCCCAGTTCAATCCGCCGACGATCACCAGGATCAGCGTAATCACATTGAGCGCGCGCATGAAAACCTCCTGACAAGGAAGGGCTGCGCGAGGCCGAAGGAACGCTTGTCCGATCCCGCGCAGCCCAGGACAGGTCCGAATGTCGGGAGCGCGGCACCTGCCGCCAATACGGGCTTTGTGCGGTAGCTAGAGGCCGGCTTCGATCGCGATCCGGATGGCGTCGGCGGAGGTCGCCGCGCCCAATTTCTCCATCAGCAGAGAACGGTGCATCTTCACCGTCTTCTCGGCGATCCCCAGCCGGTGCGCGATCTGCTTGTTGAGCAGCCCGGCGCTCATGCCGCGAAGCGTGTCCAGCTGGCGCGGCGACAATGTCTTGACCTTGGCGACCGCCCGCGGCCTTCGCGACGAGTCCAGTCCCTCCGCGCCAAGATCGACTTGCGAGCCAAGGAAATATTCCAGCTTGCCGTCCTCGTCGAACAGCGGGGTCACCATCACCCCGTTGCGGAACGCGGAGCCGTCCTTCCGATAGTTGACGATTTCGACCAGCACCGGGCGCCGCTCGCGGATCGCCAGCCCGATCCGCTCGCTGACCCACGGCTCGGTCCCTTCGCCGGCCAGGAAGCGGCAATTGCGCCCGACGATATCGGCTTCGGCATAGCCGGTCAGCGCGCAGAAGGCGGGGTTGGCGACCTCCAGCGGATTGTCCGGCCGGCGCGGGTTGCTGACGACCGACGCGACCGGGCTCAGCCCGATATGATCCAGCAGCTGCCGATGCGTATCGCCGGCCATGGCGTTCCCCGTGATGCGACGGGGAACGCTTAGCACAAGCTCAGGCGCCGGCCATCGCCTCTCGGCCGGAAAGCTCCAGCTCGCCTTCCTCATAGCCGTCCCAATAGTGGAGCCGCTCGGCCTCGACCCGGATCAGCGTCAGGCCCGGCGTGTCGATCCCCTGCTTGAACCAGGCGTCGAGGTCCTTGGTCCAATGTTCGGCGAACTGGCCCTTGTCCTTGATCAGGCTCGCTCGCCCTTCCACCGTCAGGAAGAAGGGCTTCATGTGCAGCAGGCCCGACTTCGCCTGATAGGCCAGCCCGACATTGGGGTCGCGGCGGATGTCGGCCACGGTCCGCGTGTCCTCGCAGGTGAAGAAATAGCTGTCGCCGTCGAACTCGACCTCGCGGTTGTTGCTCATCGGCCTGCCCGCGACCGACCCGCCCTCGGTCCGCGTCGACAGCACCGTAAAGTCGATGTCGCGCATCTTCTCGCTGATTTCCTCGAGCGTCATCTTGGCCATGTCATCCTCCAAAAAATGTCGAAGGATTGAACGCGAAGCGAGGCGCGAGGTTCAGACCATGGCCGAA
>CBFGLY010000332.1:0-1828 GCA_965649725.1 uncultured Sphingomonas sp. | reverse complement strand
CCGAACCAGAAGCTGCCCGTGCCGGAGAAATCGCTCATCGGCACCTGCGGCGTGCGCCCGTAATTGTACAGCGGATTGCCGTAGCCGAGGTTGTTCAGGAAGATGCCGAGGACGAACCACACGAACAGGATGCCCCAGCCGACATATTTGTTCGGGCTGAGCACCTGCACGAAGACGGCCAGCACCGCGATCTGCAGCGCGTCGACGGCCACCGGCAGGACGAACGAGGTAAGCAAGGGCCCAAGGCCAAGCGTGCGCGCGCCTTCGGTCAGTTCATAGACGATGCCGGTCAGGGCCGCGGCCGCGTTGACCACCAGCAGCACGAGGAAGATCGCGAGAATCTTCGGCGCCGTCATCACCCAGCTGGGCACCGGCGTCGAATCGATCAGCTCGTTCACCTTGCGATCGCGTTCGCGCCACGCCAGCTCGCCGCCGAAGAAAGCGGCGATCATCAGCAGGAACAGCGTCGAGCCGCTGTCCACCGCCTGGATGGTGCCGGCGACCGTGGGATGATCGGACGTGCCATAGCTCGATTGGGCGAGCCACAAATTGACCCCGGTGAAGGCGACCGACAGCAGCAGCAGGACGATCAGGCCGGGGCTGGTCAGCACTTGCCGGACCTCGATCCGAAGGCGCGTGAGGAACTGTGTGGCGCGGGAGGGCTGCCGATCGCGGGCGATGATGGCGCCTCCGCCGAGCTGGGCCGGAACCGCCGCGAGTTGCGCTTCGCGCTGCTCACGCCGCGCAAGCTTGCGCAGCCGGCGGCGCGACGGCGCGCGCTCGGTCATGGTGAACCGCCAGAAGATGATGGCGAGGAAGCCGAGGCCAAGGAGCAGCGCCCACACCCGGTTGAACAGGACCGCCCCGCCAAGCTCGACCAGCCGGCTGTTGATCTCGCTCTGTGTCCAGTAGCGCGTCGCCTGGTCGAGAGCGCCGTTGCCGAGCGGCTCCCAGCGGGCGACGGCGTCCCGATATTCGATCTTCTGGCCGAGGATGCTGGTGATGACGAGATAGCCCATCACCAGCACGATCGCGCCGATGTAGGCCGCCATCATCGAGCGAAGCATCGTCGCGAGCGAGAAGAGGGCAGCGCAAAGCAGGAAAATGTTCGGAATCGCGAAGATCAGGAACGGCCAGGCATAATAGGAAAAGACGTGAGGTCCGATCGTCTCCGGATCGACCCACGGCATCACCGATCCGATGAACAGGCCCAGCGGCAGCGCGAGGTAGCCGATCCAGGCGACCAGCAAGCCGCCGAGAAAGCGGCCGGCGACGATCTGGCGCGGAGTGACAGCGGTTGCGCGGATGATCGGCGCAAAGCCGCTGGCGTCGTCGCGGATGATGGCGTTGGCGACAAAGGCGGTGACGACGAACACATAGAAAACCGACATGACCGCGGTCGCGGCGGCGATCGAATTCGCCGCATTCTTGTGCACGCCGCCCGGCGCGCCGATGCTGACGTTGGCGCTCGCGGTCAGGCCGAAGCCGAGCAGGAAGAAGATTGCGATGGCCACCCAGAAGACCGGGTTGCGAAGCTGGTAGCGGAGTTCGAACCGCGTGATTCCAAGCAGCATGGCGTCTCTCCGGCTCAGGCCGCGCGGCGAACGGTGGAAAGGGTGGAGAAATAGACATCCTCCAGCCCGCCCTCGACCGGCTCAAACCCCTTGGGCTGGGTGTCGGACAGGACGTGGATGATCGTGTTGCCCGCGAACAGCCGGGTCGAGATGACCTCATGGTCCGACTGGTAATCTTCCAGCTCGCCATGATCGATCGTCTTCGACCAGACCTTGCCGCGGGTCGAGGCAATGAGGTCGGCCGGCTTGCCTTC
>CBFGLY010000331.1:0-1878 GCA_965649725.1 uncultured Sphingomonas sp. | reverse complement strand
GTCAGCCAGATCCAGAGCCATTTGATCGCGCACCAATATGGCGACCTGATCAAGAAGGCGAAGCTCAAGGGCGCACGCCGGAAGTAATCCTGAAAAACGCTTGCCGAGCTTTCAGAAGAAGGGCAGCCCTTCGACAAGCTCAGGGCGAACGAATGTCCGGGGGACGTTCGTTGGCCTGAGCTCAGGGCGAACGGAGAGTTGAGTTGGACATCATCTTGCTTGGACCTCCAGGGGCGGGAAAAGGCACGCAGGCCCAGCGGCTTCAGCGCACGCGCGGCATGATCCAGCTGTCGACCGGCGACATGCTTCGCTCGGCGCGGGAGGCGGGCACGCCGGTCGGCCTGATGGTCCGCGAAGTGATGGACCGCGGAGAGCTTGTCTCGGACGCGATCGTCTCGGCGCTGATCGGCGAGCATCTCGACATGGCCAAGGGCAGCGGGGCGATCTTCGACGGCTATCCGCGCACTCGCCACCAGGCCGAAGCGCTGGAAATCCTGCTCGGCGAACGCGGCCGCAAGCTCGATCATGTGATCGAGCTGGTGGTCGACGAGGAAGAGCTGGTTGTCCGGATCACCGGCCGCTTCACCTGCGCCACCTGCGGCGCGCCCTATCACGACGTCTTCAACCAGCCGAAGGTCGAGGGCACTTGCGATGCCTGCGGCGGTCACGAGTTCAAGCGCCGGCCGGACGACAATGAACAGACGGTTCGCACCCGCATGGCCGAATATCGCGCCAAGACCGCGCCGATCCTGCCCTTCTACGAGGAGAAGGGACTGGTGAGGCGGGTCGACGGAATGGCCAGCGTCGAACAAGTCGCCGCCGCGATCGACGCCATCCTCGACAGCTAGGCTATTTCCACCCGTTCGGTTCGAGCGTAGGTTCGAGCCCGGTCGAGAACCGCAGTCGAGAATGATTTCTCGACACTCGCATCTCGGCTGCGCTCGACTTTGCTCGAAGCGAACGGGGGAGGGAAGATGCGCCTGGTCTTGTTTGGTTTAGTCATGGCTACCGCCAGCCCTGCCGCCGCGGAAGTGCTCAGCTCCGGCCCCAACGGCTTTGAGGTCCAGGAAACGGTGAACCTCGTCGTTCCGCAGGCCAGCGCCTATGCCGCCTTCGGCCAGCTCGGCCAGTGGTGGAACAAGGAACATACCTATTCCGGTGACGCCGCCCGAATGTCGCTGCAGCTTCGGCCCGGCGGCTGCCTGTGCGAGCCGCTGGAAGGTGGCGGCGGCATCGAGCATCTGCGGGTCACCTACCTCAAGCCAGGCGAGGAGATCGTCCTGACGGGAAGCCTCGGCCCGCTGCTCTATCAGGCGACCGTCGGGGTGATGGACGTCAAGTTCGAGCGCATCGCCGGCGGAACGAAGGTCACGATGAATTATCGGGCGGCCGGCTTCGTCAAGAATGACGGGGTCAAGACGGCGGCTCTTGTGGACCAGGTCCTGGCCGAGCAGATGCGGCGCTATCGGACTTACGCGGCCAAGGCGCCCAAACCCGATACGCTCAAGCCCTGACCAGCGTCACCGTTCGCCACGCCGGCGTGTCGGCGGTCGGCATATGGTCCTCGCTCGCAACTTCCCGCCAGCGTTCGCTGGAGCGCAGGTCGGGCATCGACACGTCGCCCTCGATCTCGGCGATCACCTCGGTCAGCTCGATCTTGTCGGCGATCGGCTCGAACAGGTCGAAGATCGCCGCGCCGCCGATGACGGAGATGTCGGTATCGCCCGCCGCCGCGATCGCGCTGTCGACATCGTGCGCGACTTCGGTCCCTTCGACCTTCCAGTCGGGATCTCGGGTCATGACGATATGGCGCCGGCCGGGCAGGATTCCGGGCAGGCTGTCGAACGTCTTGCGGCCCATGATCATCGCGCTGCCCAT
>CBFGLY010000330.1:0-1894 GCA_965649725.1 uncultured Sphingomonas sp. | reverse complement strand
GGCGAAGGGGATGGCGGTGCCGACGCTGTCGGGATGCTCATCGACCAGCGCCGGATCGAGGCTCGACGAGCGGAAGGCTTCGGTGAGGCCGTACATCAGGTGCAGCTTCGCCTGCGGGAACAGGGTTCGCAAGCGGCGGACGAGCGGTTCGGGCAAGTGGCCGCCGCTGTTTGTGAGCGTTCGGAGCGACTCCCCCGCTCCTGCCCAGTCCTGCTCCGCAAGCTGGAGCCAAAGCGGCGGAACGCCGGCGAGGACGGTGACGTCATGGCGTCCCACGGCGCGGATCACGTCTTTCGGCAGGAGATAGTCGAACCCGATCGCGCAGCCGCCCGCGGCCCAGGCCGAAAGCAACTGGTTCTGGCCATAATCGAAGGCGAGCGGGAGGACGGCCAGTGTACGGTCGTCGGACTTGAGCCCCAGGTAATGGGCAACGCTGATCGCGCCGAGCCAGAGGTTGGCGTGGCTTAGCATCACGCCCTTGGGCCGCCCGGTCGAGCCGGAGGTGTAGAGCAACGCGGCCAGTTCCTCCGGATCGCGTGAGGACGGGGGAAGCGCGGGTCCCGGTGCGAGCCAAGTTTCCAGCGCAAGGGACTTGGCTTCGGCCAGATCGCCGTCCTCAAGCGACTGGAGCCGCGCGTCATTGGCGATCAGCAGCTTCGCCCCGCTGTCGGCCAGGATGTGAGCGGCCTGGGCGCGTTTCAGGACCGGGTTGATCGGGACATGCACCAGCCCCGCCCGCGCCGCAGCGAGCGGCAGGACGCAGGCCAGCATCGTCTTTCCCATCCAGCTGACAACACGGTCGCCCGGCACGAGGCCTTGGGCGAGCAAGTGCGCCGCGTTCCGCCCGACGGCATCATCTAGCTCGGCGTAGGTCAGTCCTACGTCGCCGACGACCAACGCGATCGCATCGGGCTGACCTCGATTGGCGAGGTGATCGAGCGGATAGGGTGTCGGGTCGGGAGTCGTCATTGCGAGCGTAGCGAAGCAATCCAGAAGTTCAGATGCTGGATTGCTTCGTCACTCCGTTCCTCGCAATGACGAATTGCAATGAGGCTGCGCTTTCCCTAGGGGCGCGGGCGAAATGATCGAGGGGCATCGGCAAGTGGCGTTGGACGATCGCGGCGAAATCGAGGAAACGGTTCGCGCCCTGCTGGTCGACGTGCTCGGCCTGCCCAAATCGCGGGTCGCGAAGTTTGGGGACGAGACCGAATTGTTCGGCGCTTTGCCCGAATTCGACTCCATGGCCGTCGCGACCTTGCTCACCGAAATGGAAGAGCGGCTGGGAATCCTGATCGAGGATGAGGATGTCGAGGCGGAGGATCTGATGACCTTCGGCCGGCTGATGTCCTTCGCGAAACGGAAATCGCTGACCTAGGCCCGGGCGAAACATCCGCCTCTGCAATTCGTTGGCATTCGGACCCTTGCAGAAAGGACGAACGCCCGTGCGGAAAACCATTGTCCTGCTCGCACTCATGGCAGGCGCATGCAGCCAGCAACCGGAAAACAGCGGCAATGCCGCCGAAGCCAATGCGGAAGCCGGCGCGGGCTCGGATGTTCCGATCCTGGGAAATGAAGGACAGGCCCCATCGGCACCGATCGGCAACGACCAGATGCCGGTGCCTCCAGGAGACAATGAGGCTGTTCCTCCGCCTGCGCCTTCCGGCAATGTGACGTTGACGGCCGCGCCGACGCAAACGAGCGCGGGGTCCGCCGTCACTCTGACCCTCGCCAATGGATCCCGCCAGACGGTCGGATATAATCTTTGCACTAGCGCCTTGCAGACCGCGGCAGGAGCCGAAGTGCGAACGGACCGGGTCTGCACGTTGGAGCTTCGCACCCTGGAGCCGGGGCGAAACGCGACATATCGCTACGAACTGCCCGGCCGCTTGTCCGA
>CBFGLY010000329.1:0-1915 GCA_965649725.1 uncultured Sphingomonas sp. | reverse complement strand
CGCACGATCGCCACCGAATCCGCGTCGCGCATCATTCCCGTGACGAAGCTCTTGTCGATCTTCAGGACGTCGATCGGCAGCCGCTGGAGATAGGCCAGGCTGGAATAGCCGGTGCCGAAATCGTCCATCGCCACCGTCGCGTCGAGCGCCTTCAGCGCCTCGAACACCCGCATCGCCCGCCCGGGATCCTGGACGATCGAGCTTTCCGTGAGCTCCAGCGTCAGCCGGTTTCCGGCCAGCCCGCTCGACCTCAGCGCGCCTTCGACCACTTCGGCGATGTCGTCGCGGGCGACCTGGATCGCGCTGAGGTTCACTCCGACATAGACCGGCAGCGGTTCGCCGACCTTGGCATCCCACGCCGCGACCGTTTCCGCCGCCTTGTTCATCGCCCAGCGGCCAAGCTGCAGGATCAGCCCGCTTTCCTCGGCGACCGGGATGAATTCGGCCGGGCTGATCTCGCCGCGGTCGTCGTGGGTCCAGCGGGCCAGCGCCTCGAACCCCGACACCTCGCCCGACTTCAAATTGATCAGCGGCTGGTAGAAGAGCTTGAGCTGGTCCTTGTCGAGCGCACGGCGAAGCTCGGTCTCGATCGAGAAGCGGCGCCGCGCGGCGCTCGCTTCCTTCGGCTCATAGACCTGGGGCTTGCCGGCCTGCTTGGCCTGCTTGACCGCGAACTGGGCGTGGCGGAACAGCTCCTCCGCGTCCTGGGTCGCCTGCATCAGCGCCACGCCGATCGCGCATTCGACCCGGATTTCCAGCTCGGACAGCTTGAACGGCGCGGCCATCACCTGCTGGATTCGCTCCGCCGCCGCCAGCGCGTCCTCGACGCCGCGCTTCAAGCCGACCAGGATCCCGAACTCATTGCCGCCGGTGCGGGCCAGCACGTCGCCGCTCCGAAGCGCCGACATCAGCCGCCGGGCGAAGGTGATCAGCAGCTCGTCGCCGGCCAGGCTGCCCATCGATTCGTTGATCCGCGAGAAGCGCAGCATGTCGACCACCAGCACCGCATGCTCGCAGTCGCGCGCCGTCTCGCTGCCCCGTGCCTCGACCATTTCGGTGAAGGACAGGCGGTTGGGGAGGCCGGTCAAACTGTCGCGCAGCATCTCGGCGCGAAGCGTCTTCTCCGCGCGCACCTCGACCGTCCGGTCGACCAGGCTGACCAGGCAGCGCGGCCGCCCCTTCTCGCAGCGCGACAGCGGCGCCAGCTTGATCCGGTAGTGGCGCGTCCCGATGCCGTCGCCTTCCGCGAAGTCGAGCTCGCTGGCGCAGCTGAAATCCGCCAGGAACTCGCTCATCAGCTGGGCGATCTGGAGATGCTCGCAGCCGCGGAAATCGCCGGCCATCATCGCCGGGTCGCCGGTCAGCGCGATGACCTCGTCGAACCGCGGGTTATGGGCGAACAGCTTGAGCGTCCCCTGCCCGTTCACTCCGACGATCGCGGCCGCGATCGGCAGGGCGCCGAGCAAGGCCTGGTCGTCCGCCGAAGCACGGATGCCGTTGGAAACGGTCTGGGCCGCAGAGCGCGCGCCTTCGGGCGCGGCCGAGCGGTTCGCTGCAGCCTTCATTCGCTCAGCATTAAACTGGACAGGTTAATGGCCCGTTTCGAGAGGCATTGCCGTAGGTTAGGAAAATGCTCCTAATTGAACCGGTTATTCCTCGGAAAACCATTGGGAGCGATGCGCCCGCTCGCACCCCGGATCGCCCGCCACGGCGTCAGGTCCGTTTCGGTCCTGGTGCGCCCGCTGTCGCCGCCCATCGACCAGCTGATCCCGTCCGCCAGCGTGAAGGCCATCGCGTCCGACAGCCCCCCGTCGCGATAGCGCTGAAGCTGCACCCCGCTCCCGCGCCCAAGCTCGGGCAGCTCGTCCAGCTTGAACACCAGCATCTTGCGGTTCTCGCCGATCACCGCGATCGA
>CBFGLY010000328.1:0-1916 GCA_965649725.1 uncultured Sphingomonas sp. | reverse complement strand
TCCGACATCGATGTCGTCTGGGTCTATGGCTATGGCTGGCCGGTCTATCGCGGCGGCCCGATGTTCTGGGCCGACACCGAAGGGCTCCAGAAGATCGTCGATGGATTGAAGGAGCAGCAGGAGCGGATGGGAGCCGATTTCAGCTTCAGCCAATTGCTGCTGGACAAGGCCGAAAAAGGCGAGAAGTTTACGCGCTGAACAGGGGCGTGAATGGCCGTAGCCGAGTATCTGCGTGAGTCCGAGTTGGCGATCCTCAATGCTCCTTTCGAGGAGCGGGGGTGGGCGCTCGCCATTGAGAGCATCGCGAAGGTAACGCGCAGCTCGGGCGCGCATCTGCTGGGCCTGGGCGGGCCAATGCTGCTGCCGCTCAATGTCGTGGTCGGCAACTATGCGGGATACGAAGCCTATTTCGCCGATCCCGAGCTTCATGGGCGCAACAATTGGCGGGTCGGCACGGTCACCGTGCCGATGGCCGTTCAGCATGAAGCCGATTATGCCGCGTATCGGCGGGACCATCCCACGTCCGACTATGACGACGGGGTCAGCGATCTGGACATTCCGTTCGGCTGCCAGTCGGCGATGTTCCTCGACAGCAATTCGATGGTCGGCCTGGCGCTTCTGCGCAGCCGCCGCGACGGACCTTGCCGGATGGAAACGCTGCGCGATTTCACCCTGCTTCGTTACCAGCTGTCGCGGGCGATCAGGATGCAGATGGCGCTCGACGGTGAAGCCGCCGAATTGATGGTCGGCGACACGCGATCGCTGAACAATGCCACCATTTTGCTTGACCGGCACGGGAGCGTGAGCGCGCTGACTGGCGCCGCCGAGGAATTGCTGGGCGAATCGGGCCCGCTTCGGCTCGACGGTCTCGCGCTGCGGCTTTGCGATCGCACCGAGGACCGGCATTTTCAGAATGCGCTTGCGCGGCTGCTGAAGAGCGACGGGCGCCGGGACGCATTGATCCACCAGGCGCAAGTCACCTCCCGCTACGGTTGCCCGATTTCCAGCTGGAAGCTGTTTGCGCTTCGCTTGCCGCCTCGGCCTCATGGCCTCGGCTTCGAACCGCATCTGGCGATCAGCCTGCGTCCGGCCCGGACGAGAGAAAGACGCGGAGCGGAACTTTTCGCGCTATCTTGAGTCCAAGTGACGACAGGAGGCCTCCATGAGCGATTATATGGTGGAAGAAAGCACCGGCCGGCAGGCGGTGCGCTACAAGTCGATCGTCGTCTGGATCCACTGGATTACCGCGGCTCTCGTGGTTGCGCAGGTCGTCGTCGGCTTCACCTTCGCGGAGTTCCTCGAACGCGGACCGCAGCGGACGGAAGTCTTCGCCTGGCACAAGACGCTCGGCGCGACGATCCTGGTGCTGGCGCTGGTCCGCCTGGCGGTGCGTCTGCTCAATCCGCCGCCTCCCTATCCGACCGATTTCCCCAAGTGGGAGCGGTTCCTCGCCGTCTGGAACCATCGCCTCTTCTATGTCCTGCTGATCGCGCTCCCGCTGACCGGCCTGGCGGCGGTTTCGGGGCGGGCCGAGGGCGGCACGGTCCCGCTGCTGTTCGGGCTGGAACTGCCCGCTATTCCAGGCATCGCCAGGGAGAATGGCTTCGGCGACGTGCACGAGATATTGGTTTTCACGACGCTGGCGCTGGTCGTGCTTCATGTCGGCGCGGCGCTCTACAACCAGTTCGGATCGTCGACCAACGTCGCCGACCGGATGCCGCCGTTCAAGGCGACGGAGAGGTAGCGCTCCGCGGAAGCAGCCAGAGCATCGCGCCGGCCAGCGCGGCGACTCCTGCCGCGGCGGTGAAGGTCATCGCGGCGCCGTCGCGGTCCCAGATCAGGCCCGCGCCGAGGCTGGCGAGCAGGGTCGCGATTCCGCTGACGAAGAAATAGGCGCCGAAGCTGCTGGCGCGCTC
>CBFGLY010000327.1:0-1923 GCA_965649725.1 uncultured Sphingomonas sp. | reverse complement strand
AGTCGGGCTTGACCGACGAGCGGATCGGAACCTTGGGCTCGGGCTTGGCTTCGGCGGCCGAGCCCGATCCCGACAGTGTCGAAAGCGCCCCGTGAACATTGGCGATAAGCTGCGGCAGGTCATTGACCGCCACGCTATTGTTGCTGACGTGCGCCGCGACGATGTCGGCGGTGAGCGTGATCAGCGTGTCATCATTTTGCTGAGCGTCCATTATTCATCTTTCCGAGCATGTTTATGAAACGGGACAGTTTAGCACTGACAAAGGTAGTTATTACTACTGGTTCGATATTATGCGGGCAAGCCGCGAACAAGTTGACAAAAGTTAGTTTGCTTCAGTCAACCAAGCTCAGCGTGACCGCGTCGTATCGCAGGCCATCGGGGCCCCGGTAATAATTACGGCGGCGCCCGGCGGGCTCGAACCCGGCCCTTTGGTAGAGCGTGACGGCGGGGTTGCCGTCCCTTACTTCCAGATGCAGGCGCCGAGCTCCGGCTTGGCGCGCCGCCTCGATGAAATGACGCAGCAGGGCGAGGCCCACTCCATGGCCCTGCGCATCGGGATCTACCGCGATCAGGAGCAACTCCGCCTCGTCGGCGACCCTCCTTGCCAGCGCGAACCCGACCGCCCCCTTGTCGTCCTCGCCAATGGTCAGGGTGATGCCCTCGATCGGCAGGATCCCGGCGCACTGCGAGCGGGTCCATCCTTCGCCGTAGCAGGGGCGAAAAGCCCGGGCCATGATCCGCATGACCTCGTCCAGATCGTCGAGCCCGCCGGGTCGCAGCCGGACTTCGAACCGAGAAGGCGCGGGCGAGGCCATCAGGCAGCGGCCTTCGGACGGGCATCGGGCTCGCGCCCATAGATCGGCTTGCACTCCAGCAGCCTCAGCAATTCCGGCAGGAGCAATGCCCGGCTGGCCGAAGGGAGCAGCGACAGCGCTTCGCCCGAGCCCCTCGCCTTCACCAGGGCATCGGCGCCGGTTCCGACCACCAGCGGTGCATCGGTTCGTGCCGCCGCCTTGTCGGCCGGCAGGTTGAGGGCCGGGCCGGTCGGCATCAGCTTGTCCCGCTTGAACGTCTGGACGAACAATTCGCCATGGCCGCCGGTCATCGCGACTGCGATGGTTCCATCGCCCGGCGGTGCCGAGGCGGCGAGCAGGGCCAGGCTGTTCATGCCCGCCAGCGGAATGCTCCAGCCGATCGCCATGCCATGCGCGGCGGCAATGCCTACGCGAAGGCCGGTGAAGCTTCCCGGCCCAACTCCGACCAGGATTCGGGTCGGGACATGACCTTCCAGCATTTCTGAAATCATCGGCACGAGTCGTTCCGCATGACCGCGGCCGATTTCCTCGTCACGAGATGCGACGATGGTGCCGTCGGGCAGAAGCAGCGCGGCGGTGCAGGCGGCGGTCGATGTATCCAGCGCGAGGATCAAGCGGCCCGGCTCCTTTAATGTGCCAACATGGAGGCACAGGCGCCGGTTCCCGGCAAGGAAAAAAGCGAATGAAGTCAGACCGCTTCGATGGTCTCGACTTCGGGGACATAATGCTTGATCAGGCTCTCGACGCCCCGCTTCAGGGTCACCATCGACGACGGGCAACCCGCGCAGGCGCCCTGCATGCCAAGGTAGAGCCTGCCGTCCTTGTAGCCGCGATAGACGATGTCGCCGCCATCCTGGGCGACCGCCGGGCGGACGCGGGTTTCGAGCAGTTCCTTGATCTGGTCGATGATGTCGGCGTCTGCCGGGTCTTCCTCGAAGCTGGGCGCGGCGTCGGGCGCGACGTCGATTCCGGCTGCGGTGCCCGGCTTGAACAAAGGCGCGTCGAGCAGGAAATGGTCGAGCAGGATCGACAGGACGTCGGGCTCCAGCTGCTCCCATTCGACGGTTGGGGCTGCCGACACGGAGACGAAGTCGCGCCCGAAATAGAC
>CBFGLY010000326.1:0-1924 GCA_965649725.1 uncultured Sphingomonas sp. | reverse complement strand
CAGGCGTCGACGGGGTCCAGCACAGCGGAACGGTGGGCAAGGTTCTTGCCGACGCGCTCGGCCATGACGGTCCGCCGACGGTGGATGGCCTGCTCCAGGCGATCAGCGGCGGCGGTCATGGCAATGGCCAACTTCCGGCGATTGCCGAGGTGGCAAGCCCCGCGGCCGATGCCGTGCCGGCTTGGGACATGGGCACTCACGGGGCTTTCGTCCCGGGCGCCGACATGATGTTCAAGATGGGTGCCGAGATGCTCCATCATGACGCGATTCAGCCGGTCGCTAACGGCTGAATTCAATGACGCGGCCCTCCCTGGTGGACGGGGAGGGTCTTCGCGTGAAGACCAGAAGGGGGAAGACATGAAAAGGAAGCACTGGACGATGATCGTTCCCGGGGCGGTGCTGCTGTGCGCCTCGCCGGCTTTTGCGGTCGACTTGAGGGAAGCGGTTCAATCCGCCCTGAATACCAATCCTGAAATCCGCCAGGCGGTTCATAACAAGATCGCCACCCGCGAAGAGCGCAAGCAGGCCCAGGGCCGCTGGCTTCCGACCATTTCGGTCGAAGGTTCGGCGGGACTGCGCAGCCTCCGCAATCCGACGCGCCGCGCCATCGGCATCGCCGACGAGCGGCTCGAGCCGATCGAAGGGCAGGTCATTGCCGACCAGCTGCTGTTCGACTTCGGCGAGCGCACCGCGGAAATCCGCCGCCAGGCGTCGCGCACCGACGCGGCCGCCGCCCGGATCGAGGAGCGCAGCGAATTCGTCGCGTTGAACATCAGCCGCGCCTACATCGACTATCTGCTTCAACAGCGGCTGGTCGCGATCGCGGCCGATAATGCGACCTTCCACGAACGGCTTGCCGGGGACCTTCGCGAAGGAGTCGCCCGCGGCTCCATCTCAGTCGCCGACCAGCAGCAGGCCGAAGAGCGGCTGCAGTCGGCCCGCGCCCGGGTGACCGAGGCGCAGGAAGATCTCGACACCGCGGCGATCCAGTTCCAGACTCTGACCGGCGTTCCGATCGACAGCGTCAGCATGCCGCCCGACCTGTCGGGCGCGATGCCGGGGTCGCTCGCCGATGCCGAAGCGCTGGCCCGCGGGAACAATCCGCGCGTCCAGGAAGCGATCCACGACCTCGCCACGCAGCGGGAAGTGATCAAGACCGCCCAGTCGCAGCTTGGCCCGCGCTTCAATGCCGAAGCGACGGCCCGCTACGGCACGGACATCGACGGCTTCGCCGGTCACACCAGCGATCTGTCGGCCCGCGTCGTGATGCGCTGGAAGATCTTCGACGGGTTGGCCAACACGGCCAACGTCCGCGAGCAGAAGGCGCGGGCCGATGAGGCTCATGCCCGCCTGTTCCAGACGCAGCGCCAGGCGGAAGAGGATGTCCGGACGGCCTGGAGCCGCCTGACCAACCAGACCCGCCTCGCGACCGAGCTCGAAACGCAGAGCCGCGTCGCGGACGACCTGCTGCTCTCCTATCGCGAGCAGTTCAACGTCGGCCGCCGCTCGCTGCTCGACGTGCTCGACGCGCAGAACACGCGCCAGAATGTGCAGGCCCAGGCCGAGACCGCGCGTCTCGCCAAGGTCTATGCCCAGTATCGCGTGCTTGCGGCCAGCAATCGCCTGCTCGAGGCGCTCGGCGTCTCGATGCCGACCGAAGGCTGGAGCAACGAGAGCGAACGGTTCCATGTGAACCAGGTTCCGGACACGGATCGGCAGGAAAACAGCATGCCGTATCCGCTGATGGGCCCGCCCAATTCGGCGGTCGCGCCGATGGCTGCGCAACCTGCTCCTGAACCGATGGCCGAACCGGCTCCTGAAGCGCCGGCAACCGGTCAGTAACAGGCATATGAAGGGGACAGGCGTTGAGTATCATGCACTGGCTGGATTCCACGCCGTCGCGTGAGATTGACCCTGTCCTCGA
>CBFGLY010000325.1:0-1934 GCA_965649725.1 uncultured Sphingomonas sp. | reverse complement strand
AAGGTCGCCGGCGCCTCGTCGCCGCCGCGCATATAGCCGGTCCGGATGGGAAGATTGGCACTAAGGGACCCGATCCGGATGGCCGGAATGCCGTAGGGCGGCGTTGCGCCGCGCGGCTCGAATGGCGGCGGCGATTGGCCCTGCGCCCGGGCCAGGGAGGATGGAAGGCCGGCCATGCCCGCAAGCCGCGCGCTCCACGACGCGATCGTCCCGCTGGGCGAAGGCAGCGCTGACAATTTCGCCATCAGGGGCGAGCGCACGGGATCCTGATTCTGGGCAACCGCAGGCGGATAGGTCAAGCTGACGGGCCGGCCGCTGTGCCGGGCAAGCTCGACCGCGATCGCCACGGCCTCAATCTCGACAGCCCGGCCGGAGCCATTGCCGACCGGCATGGCGTAAAGCGTGACATTTCCCTCGGTCATGCCGGCCGCCCTGGCAGCGGCGGAACGGGCGAGATCGGGAAGCTGGCTTGCGACCCAAAGCTCGAGCCGGTCTCCGGTGAAGCGGGCAACGGCCGCAGGGGGCTCGAGCGAACGGTGGGGAGTCGGGGCGACCGAATAGGTCGCGGACAGCGGCCGCGAGTCCTTCGTGGCGGATTCATAATCCCCGCGCTCGAACAGGCTGGTAGCCGGACCGGTTTCGAGAAAATCGGCAAGATAAGCGGACATGTCGCCCTGGTCGTGACCGGTGAAGCGCGGCGCGGCACGTTGCAGGGCATTGTCGGCCGCCCACCAGCTTTCGCCCAGCGCGGCGATCCAGCCGTCCCGAACGACCAGATCGACCAGTCCCTTTTGGGCTCTGGCGCCACCCCTCGAAAACCCCTGCAGCTTGCCTCCGGGCGGAGCCAGGCGGACCGACGCGAAGATCATGCGCGGCAGCCGCACGTCCGAGGCGAAGCGCAGCCCGCCGTCGGTTTTCGCCGGAAGGTCGAGCCTGGGCAGCGGCTCGCCGGCGATCCTTCCCGCTCCCGGGACCCGCAGAACGGGCTCCTTCGGCGGATCGAGGCGAGCGGCCTCCGCAGCCACTTCGCCGAAGCCGAGCCGCTTGCCCTCGTGGACCACGAAGCCGCCCTCCGTATCGCATTCGGCGCTGTTCACGCCCCAGCGATCGGCAGCCGCGGCGCAGAGCAGCATTCGAGCCATCGCCGCGGCTTCCCGCAACGGCCTTTCGAACGCGCGGATCGAGGAGGAACCAGCGGTCGCTCGCGTCGTCACCTCGAAATCGCGAGCGATTAGCCGGTTGGCGTAAAGCGGCGCGAGAGGAGCCGGCTCAACCGCCATATTCTCCCACGCCGCGCCAAGCTCGTCCGCAGCAATCTGGGCAAGGCCGGTCCAGATGCCCTGCCCCGTCTCCGTCTGAGGCGAGGCAAGGGTCACCCGGCCGTCGGTCGCGACGCGCAGATAGGGGCCAAACACATTGTCGCGCGATCCAGGCCGAAGAGGAGTTGCTTCCTTCCTCGGCCAGGCAAGGAAGGCCACGACCAGCCCTGCCCCGGCGCCGCCGCCCACCAGCAACGTCCGGCGCGATACGCGCGGCAGCGCCATGGTCAGGCGGCGTATTTCTGCTTGAGCGCCACGCGGTCGATCTTGCCGGTACCCAGCCTGGGCAGGGGAACGTCGGAGAAGACGATGCGCGCGGGCACCTTGAACGCGGACAGCCGCCCATCGAGGAAGGAGCGAAGATCGTCCTCGGTCAGGCTGCTGCCCTCCCGCCGGTGAAGGATCGCGACCGGGACTTCCCCCAGTCGTTCGTCGGCAGCGCCGAACACCGCGGCTTCCGCCACTCCTTCGCAGCCATAAAGCGCGGCCTCGACCTCCGCCGCCGAGATATTCTCGCCGCCGCGGATGATGATGTCCTTCTTGCGGTCGACGATGAACAGATAGCCGTCTTCGTCGAGATAGCCGATGTCGCCGGTGCGGACATATCCGTCGGAG
>CBFGLY010000324.1:0-1940 GCA_965649725.1 uncultured Sphingomonas sp. | reverse complement strand
CTGGTGATCAACACGGCGACCACCGTCCTGACCTTCCTCGCCGTTTTCCTGATCCAGAACAGCCAGAACCGCGACGGCGCCGCAATCCAGGCGAAGCTCGACGAAATCCTTATCGCCGTGAAGAAGGCGCGCACTGAATTCGTCGGCATCGAGCATCTGACCGATGAAGAACTGGAGACGTTGCGGAAGGCGCTGGAGCGTGAAGCGCTCGAGTCCGACGAGGATGACGATGAAGATGCGCCCACCGTCCAGGAAATACTGGCGGCCAGGCACGATGCTAACCGTCAGCTCGCCAAGTCTAAACGAGCTTCCCAGGGTTCATCAGGGACTTCGGATCCAGGGCAGATTTGACCGCGCGCAGCGTCCTGACTCGGTCCGGAGACAGTCGTTGCAGTTCTGCCCGTTTCATGACGCCGATCCCATGCTCCGCGCTGATCGATCCGCCCGCGGCGGTCACCAGGTCATGAACTAGCCGGGTTACCTCGACGCCTTCCCGGTCCAGCCAGTCGGCCTTTCCTCGCGCCCCGGCGCGGACGTGAAAATGAATGTTTCCGTCACCCAAGTGGCCGAAACCGGACGCGCTCGCCCCCGGGAACGCCTCTTCGACCTTCCGCGCGGCCTCGATCATGAAGGCCGGCATCAGGTCGACCGGCACGCTGATGTCATGCTGCGTTGCTGGACCGAACGTCGCCCGCTCTGCCTCCGAGAGGCTGTCGCGGATGCGCCAGAAAGCTTCAGCCTGCGCCTCGTTGGAGGAGATTGTCGCGTCCGCGACCGAGCCGGCTTCAATCAAAGGGGCGAGCAGCCGGCCGAGCAATTCCTGGGGATTTTCCGCGTCCGGCGCATCCGAGGTCGCCTCGACCAACACATGCCATGGAAAATTTCCGGCAAGGGGCGCGCGGGTCCCTGGAATATGGGACAGCACGGCGCCCAGGGACTCTTGCGGCATGATCTCAAACCCTTCGACGCGGTCTGTACCCGCCTCCAGCGCCCGCAGCGTATCGAGCGCGGCTTGCGGGCTATCCACCCCCAACCAGGCGACGGCTCGCGAGTGCACCGCGGGAAAGAGCTTGAGCCGGGCCCCGGTGACGATGCCCAGCGTCCCTTCCGCGCCGATCAGCAGCTGGTCGAGGCTATATCCGCGATTGTCTTTCTTGAGGCCGGCCAGCCCGTCGTGAACCGTACCGTCCGGCAAGACCGCCTCGATCCCCTCGACCAGGGCGCGCATATTGCCGAAGCGCAGCACCTGGGTTCCGCCGGCATTGGTCGACACGAGCCCGCCCACCGTCGCGCTGCCCTTCGCGCCGAGGGTCAGCGGAAAGCGCAGTCCCCGCGCCGCCACCGCCTCATGCAGATTCTGAAGGACGACTCCCGCGTCGACCTCCGTCCGCATCGCGTCCGCGTCGATCTCCCGAACGCGGTTCATGCGCCGGAGCGACAGGATCAGCGCGCTTCCGTCCTCGGGCGGGGTGGCTCCTCCGACCATCGAGGTGTTGCCGCCCTGGGGGACCAGCGCGACCGATCGCTCCGCGGCCATCCGTACGATTGCCGCGACTTCATCGGTCGAAGCCGGCTGAAGGATCGCGCCCGCCTTGCCGGTCCAACGCCCGCGCCAGTCGGTCAGCCAGGGCTCGATATCCGCCGCGTCCGTGATCGCCGCTCTTTCCCCGAACCGGGCGCGGACGTCATCGACCAATGATATCTGAGCCGGGGTCATCCCCCTCTCCTACGCTTGCGGCGGACGGCCCGGCAAGCGTAGGAGGTCCGCATGGCCCGCCCACCGATCACCATCGTCCTTGCCCGCGCAATCAACGGAGTCATCGGCAAGGACGGCGACCTTCCCTGGCATATCCCGGGCGATCTCAAGCGGTTCAAGGCGCTCACCATGGGCAGCGCGATGATCATGGGCCGCAAGACGTTCGACAGCCTGCCCGGAATCC
>CBFGLY010000323.1:0-1949 GCA_965649725.1 uncultured Sphingomonas sp. | reverse complement strand
ACCCCTCCCCGCCGATCGGCCCAGCCCTGGGTCAGCGCGGCGTCAACATCATGGAATTCTGCAAGGCGTTCAACGCCGCGACGCAGGACCTTGAGAAGAATGCGCCGATCCCGACGGTCATCACCGTCTATGCCGACCGCAGCTTCTCCTTCACCACCAAGACCCCGCCGGCGAGCTTCCTTCTGAAGAAGGCGGCGAAGCTGAAGTCGGGCTCGAAGGAGCCGGGCAAGGTCAGCGCGGGCACGATCCGCCGCTCGCAGCTGGCCGAGATCGCCGAAACCAAGATGAAGGACCTCAATGCCAACGACATTGAGTCGGCGACCAAGATCATCGAAGGCTCCGCTCGCGCGATGGGCCTCCAGGTTGTGGAGGGCTAAGACATGGCGAAGCTCACGAAGAAGCAGAAGGCGCAGGCCGGCAAGGTCGATCCCAACAACCATTATGGCGTCGACGAGGCGATCGGCCTGGTGAAGAGCCTGGCAACCGCCAAGTTCGACGAATCCGTCGAGGTCGCGATCAACCTGGGCGTCGATCCGCGCCACGCCGACCAGATGGTCCGCGGCGTCGTCAACCTGCCCAAGGGCACCGGCAAGGACGTCCGCGTCGCCGTGTTCGCCAAGGGCGACAAGGCTGACGAGGCGAAGGCCGCGGGCGCCGAGACCGTCGGTGCAGAGGACCTGATGGAAGCCATGCAGGGCGGCGACACCAATTATGACCGCGTCATCGCGACTCCGGACATGATGGGCATCGTCGGCCGCCTCGGTAAGGTGCTGGGTCCCAAGGGCCTGATGCCGAACCCGAAGCTGGGTACCGTCACTCCGAACGTCGGCCAGGCCGTCAAGGACGCCAAGTCCGGCCAGGTCGAGTTCCGCGTCGAGAAGGCCGGCATCATCCACGCCGGCATCGGCAAGGCGAGCTTCCCGGAAGCGGACCTCAAGGCCAACTTCGACGCCTTCGTCGACGCGATCGTCAAGGCCAAGCCGTCGGGCGCCAAGGGCAAATATGTCAAGAAGGCGTCCTTGAGCTCCTCGATGGGCCCGGGCGTCAAGCTCGACCTGACCGAGGTCGCCGGAGCCTAAGGCGTTTCGGCCAAGGCGAGACTTTGGCCGAGGACTAGAAAGAAGGGCCGGGGCGGTTGCTCCGGCCCTTTTTCCATGGGTAAGCCACGCGCATGCGCATCGCGATCCTCTGCAACGGCCGGACGCTCCTTAAATGGCAACGCCAGGCCGTCGAGCTGATCGCGGCGGATCATGAGCTTTACCTGCTCGCCTGCGACGATCCGCCGGCCCGGCGCAATCCATGGCGGCACGGCCTTTATTATTTGCTCAACCTGGCGAGCGTCAGGAATCGCGCGAACCGCGCCGTCCCCTTTCCCGAAGCGGGAACGCCGATCGCCGGCCGGCTCGATTTCGCCGCGGAGCAGAATGGTGCCTGGTCGGCACTGCCCGGCGACGTGCTGGACTGGTTGGCCGCCAACCGCATCGACGCCGTCGTCAAGTTCGGCCTCAACCTGCTGACCGTTCCTCCGCCGGAAAAGCTCGCCGCGCCGATCCTCTCCTACCACCACGGAGATCCGCGCTCCTTTCGCGGCCGTCCCGCCGGTTTCTACGAACTGCTCGGCGGCGAGCCCTTCCTTGGCCAAGTCGTGCAGATCCTGTCGAACAAGCTGGATTCCGGCGAGGTGCTGGCGTTCGCGCAAAGCAGGGTCTGGCCGCACAGCTATCGGCGGACGCTGGTCGAAGCCTATTCGCTCTCCCCCGCCCTGTTGCCGCAGGCGCTCTCCGCGCTTGCCGACGGGCGACGCCTTCCGATCGAGCCGAAGGGCCGCAACTTCCGCCTGCCGGGCAATTCCACCGTAGCGCGTTTCGTCGGCAGAGAGCTCGCCGCCCTGGCGCGCCGCCTTGCCTATGGCCTGTTCGTCGAGAAGCATTGGCGCGTGTCGACCGTCC
>CBFGLY010000322.1:0-1952 GCA_965649725.1 uncultured Sphingomonas sp. | reverse complement strand
TGATGCCGCTCGCCAACAACACGCTCGTTCTCGTCACCGACGGCCGCAAGACGCTCTTCTTCCGCAACGAAGGCGATCAAAACCAGATCGATCTCAGAACCGAAGCGCACGACGAGCGGCAGGACCTCGACGACAAGGAGATGAAGACCGACGCGCCCGGTGCGATCGGGCAATCGGCGGGCTATAGCGGCCGCGTGACGTACGAAGAGACCGACTTCCACCAGCTGGAAGAGGACCGCTGGGCCCACAGCGCGGCGGAAGAGGTGAACCGGCGCGCTCTTTCGAACGATTTCGAGGAGCTGGCGATCATTGCGCCACCCAAGACGCTCGGCGAAATCCGCAAGAAGCTGCACAAGGAGGCCGAGCGTCGGGTGGTCTGCGAAATCCCCAAGGAAATGACGCGCCGCCCGATCCCCGACATCGAGGCGCTGATCGTTGGAACCACCGCGCCCGAGGCGCCGGCGGAGGTCTAGATCGGTCCCATATTCACAATCGGCCATTCGACCCGAACGGTTCCCGAGTTCGTTGAAATCCTTCGCACGGGCGAAGTCGGTCTGGTCGTGGACGTCCGCACCGTCCCGCGGTCGCGAACCAACCCGCAATATAATGAGGATGCCCTGCCGGATAATCTTGCCCCGTGGCAGGTGGGCTACCGCCGGATTTCCGAGCTGGGCGGACTGCGGGGGCGATCGAAGGATGTGCCGCCGGAAATCAATGGTTGGTGGACCAACCAGAGCTTCCACAACTATGCCGACTATGCGCTTTCAGAGAAGTTCGAAGCCGGGCTCGGCGAGCTGCTGCAGCTAGCCGACGACCGGCGTGTCGCGATCATGTGTTCGGAGGCCGTCTGGTGGCGCTGCCACCGACGCATCGTCGCCGACTATCTGATCGAAGCGGGCGTCGAGGTGTTCCACCTGATGGGAGTGGACAAGATAACCCCGGCCACCATGACGCCAGCTGCCAGGCCGCGCAACGGCCGGCTCGCCTACCCGCCCGACGGTCAGGCGTAGAGGTCGACGATCTCCGCGTCGGGAAGCGCAGCTTTCCACAGCAGGGTGCGATGGCATCCCCCGGGCTCACGCTCATAGCATAGCAAGGCGCTCGGCTTTTCCGCTGCCAGCTCCTTCATCTGCTCGGCCGCAACCATCGCTTCGGGCAGGTCGAGCTGGGCCGCATAAATGCGCTTGAGCTCTTCGTGGCGGCCCTTCCGGGCCGCCTCGCGTCCCTCCGCGGGCGTGCCGAGCGGCCGCAGGTGCACATAGTCGATGCCGACCTCGGCAAGCGCGTTGCGGAGCGGAGTCTTCGAAAAGCCCGGACGCCGGGAATTGGGCACCGCCCGGACGTCGATCACCCGCTCGACGCCCGCGGCCGTCAGCGCATCCAGGAACTCGCCCATGGTCGTGGCTTCATAGCCGATCGTGAAGAGTTTCATGGACTTGCATATGGGGAGGCGACTAAGCGCGCGCCATGGGTCATGACGTTCACATCATCGGCGGCGGACTCGCCGGGTCGGAGGCTGCGTGGCAGCTGGCCGAGGCGGGCCTGAAGGTCAGGCTGTCCGAAATGCGCGGCGGCGGCGACATGACGCCGGCGCACGAGAGCGACCGGCTCGCCGAGATGGTCTGCTCCAACAGCTTCCGCTCGGACGATGCGGAGAATAATGCCGTCGGCCTGCTTCACCAGGAGATGCGGTCGCTGGGTTCGCTGGTCATGGCGGCGGCCGACCAGCATCGCGTTCCGGCCGGTTCCGCGCTGGCGGTCGATCGCGAAGGCTTTGCGGCGGAAGTGACGTCACGCATCGCCGCCCATCCCAACATTGAGGTCGTTCGCGAAAGGATCGACGAGCTTCCGTCCGAAGGCTCCACGATCATCGCCACCGGGCCCTTGACCGCACCTGGGCTGGCCGATGCCATCGCCGAGGCCACCGGCAACGACGCCCTCGCCTTCTTCGA
>CBFGLY010000321.1:0-1988 GCA_965649725.1 uncultured Sphingomonas sp. | reverse complement strand
CGTCTCGCTCAATTCCGTCAGCGCCCAGACGCAGGCATCCGCCCGGTCCGGCGACCGCCCCGGCCCCTCATAACCGCGGAAGGTGAAGCCGCTGAGCTCCGCCTCCAACTCCGGAAAGGCACCCGCCAAAAACGCCTTTCCCGTCTCGAACCGCACCGCCACCGGCTCCGCCCGCGCCAGCTTCCCTTTCGATGCATGGACTAGCTTCACCCGAAGCCCCGCATCCGCCGCCTTCAACACGCTTGTCACCAAGGCCCCGCCCTGGTTCGCCTCCGCCACCACATGGCTGGCGCCCCATTCGGCGGCAGCGGAAGCAACCGCCCGCGCCCACCGCTCCGGCGCACAGGCCTCGACGCTCCGATCCGCCAGCACGAACAGCTTCCCGTCCCGCCGCCCGGCCACGACAATCCCGCAACTATCCCCATCTTCCGAAACACAAGGGTCGACCCCGACGACCACGCGATCAAATTCCTCCCCGAGCTTGCCTCGGGGAGGGGGACCGCCGAAGGCGGTGGAGGGGCAAACCCGCGCCCGCTCCAGCAACGCCCTCGGAAACAGACACCCCTCCGCTTCGCTCAACAGCTCCCCGTCCAGCTCCTGCCGCCCGATCCGCGATCCGCCATAGGTCTCCACCATCACGTCGACGAACTGCTTCGGCAGGCTCAAATTCTCCCCCGTCTTCCCGCCAGTTTCCACGGTCCACCGCTGCGCCCGGATCCGCTCCAGCAACCGCATCGGCCGCGGCGTCGTCGTCACCAGCGCCCTCGGCCGCACACCCAGCCTCAACCCCATCTGCAGATTGTCCCAGGCGGCGTCCGCCTGGCGCCACTTGGCAAGCTCGTCACACCAGGCAAAATCATGTTCAGGCCCGCGCAAGCCGTCCGCATTGTCGCCGGAATAGAGCGTGGCTACCGCGCCGCTCGGCCAGTGCAGCCGGCCAAGGCTCGGCTCCCACCGCACCTTGACGCCGCGCCGCCGCGCAACGGCCAGCAGCCCGCTCTTCCCCTCGACCATGATCGCCCGAGCCTCGTCGATCGTCGCCGCGACCAGCGCGATCCGCCGCTTGCCGCTCATCGCCAGCCCGTGGATCCACTCCGCCCCGGCCCGCGTCTTTCCGAACCCGCGCCCGGCCATCATCAGCCAGGTCCGCCAGCCCTCATGGCTCGGCTCCAGCTGTCCCCGCGCCGCCCAGGTCTCGAACATCGCATCCAGCCTCAGCGCGTCTTCCGGCAGCATCTTCGCGATCTGCCTGCGCTGCTCCTCCTCCGGCAGCCATGCCAGCCGCCCGATCCAATGTTGCGGGACGTCCACGATTATCGAACCCGGCCGAGCGCCCAGCGGATAACCGCATGGCCATCCCCTGCCGACTTGGTCTCGACTGCGCCCTCCAGCCGCTCCTTCAGCCGCGCCAGCCGCGCGATAATCCGCTCGACCGCTTCCTCATGCTCGGCGCTGTCCACCGGCTCGTCCGCCGCCGCGGCTCCATCGCGATGCAGCTTCAGCAGGGCGAGCGCGGTGCGGTCGTCGTAATGGCGCATCGTACCGCCTTCGCCGGCCTTTGCGCTCACCGGCTTTTCGACGCCGTGAAGCGCCCGCTCCAGAAGCATCATTTCCAGCTGCGAATAACCGACGCTGACCGCCCGGCTCCACGCCGCGCGAAAGGTCGCGTCGGCCTGGCGCCGGCGATAGACGTTGCTGACCGAAACGCCGGCTTCCCGGGCGGCGAAGCTGACGTTGCAGCTTTCGGTCAGCGCATCGATGAATTTCGCCTGCTTGGCCGCGGTCCAGTCCGTTTTCCTGGCGCCGCGTTTCTTCGGCGTTCCGCCCCCGGCCAAAACCAAATCACCCACCAGTCCGCCTCCAGCTCACGCCCAACAAAAAAGGCCGGCAAAGCCGACCTCCAATTCCGCTCATCCTGAGGAGCCGCGAGCGGCGTCTCGAAGGACCGCCGCGCCCCGAATCACATTTTCCCAATATCGGCTTATGTG
>CBFGLY010000320.1:0-1988 GCA_965649725.1 uncultured Sphingomonas sp. | reverse complement strand
AGGAGCAGCTTCATCTGACGCTTCGCTTCATCGGAGAGGTCGAGCGGCCGGTCGCCGAGGACATCGCTGCATCGCTCGCAAGCATCCGTTTTCCGGCCTTCCCGCTCGTCATATCGGGCCTCGGCCGCTTCGACCGGCGTGGTGGGGGCGTACTTTGGGCAGGGGTGGCGCCCAAGGAGGACATCAAGGCCTTGGCGGCAAAGGTCGAGCGCTCCTGCCAGGCGGCCGGGCTGGACGCCGAACGCCGTGCCTTTCATCCACACGTCACGCTCGCCCGGTGGAAAGGGCAGCCGAAAGAGCTGGATCGCCTGGTCGAGCGGCACGCCGCCCTCGCCTCGCCGCCGTGGATTGCGGACAGCTTCGCCCTTTACGAGAGCCATCTGGGCCGAAGCGGCGCGCATTATGAGAAGGTTTTGGACGTGCCGCTCGCCGCCTGAATCCTTCTTTGCTGCTTTAATAATCGAGGTTATACTCCCGCGCCGGATCGGTCCTGGAGGGGGCTCGCGTTTTGGTCGCGTTTGCGGTTGGGACTGCATTTCTGGCTCTCTCAGCCCCGGCATCCGGCTCGCCCGACCCTACGGAGCCAGCTGAAATTGTGGTGACCGGGGAGCGCGTCGAGCGAAGCCTCAAGCAGACATCATCGAGCGTCCAGGTGTTTACCGCCGAGAAGCTTGAGGCCGAGGCCGGCGCGGATCGGGTCGAGCAGATTTTGGAGCAAATACCCAACGTCGTGCTTGGGAACGGGTCGGACGGCCCCAGCATCCGCGGCCAGGACACGACCGGCGTTCTTCGCGATCTGCCTGGGTTTCTGGGCGGAAGCCGTCCTCGCACGACGTTGCAGGTCGATGGCCGCGCAGTCAGCTTCAATGAGTTCGTCTTCGGGATCAGCCCCCTGTGGGATATCGAGCGGATCGAAGTCTTTCGAACCCCGCAGACGACGACCCAGGGCCGCAACTCCATCGCCGGCGCCATTTTCGTGAACAGCAAGGATCCGACCTATCGCTGGGAAGGACGGGGGCGAGTGTTGGCCGGCAACTATGACCTGCGGCAGGCCTCGGCGGTCCTGTCGGGTCCGATTGTCACGGACCGCCTCGCGTTCCGGATTGCGGGCGACATCCGCCGCGGACGGCCATCCAGCAAGATTGTCGACGTCACCCGTGGCGCCGATCCGAACAATGACGATTATAGCCTCTTGAGGGCGAAGCTGCTCGCCGAACCGGCTTTCTGGCCCTCCAGCCGCATCCTGCTCACCTATTCGCACAGTGAATCGCTGTCGCCGCAATCCGTCGGCGTCAGGCCGCCCTATCGCAAGCGCCGCGACCCGATCGACCGCTACGGCACGTTCAAGACCAACGTGGATTCGCTGACGGCGGTCGCCACCTATGCCCTGAGCCCACGCGTCAAGGCGACGACCACGCTCGCTTATGGATCGGCAAATGCCAGGCGCTTCGCGCTCGCCGGCTTCGGGGAGGCGAAAAACGAGGTCGACGATCGCTCGGTCGAAACGGTGCTGGTCTGGGACCCGGCCGAAGGCACCCGAGTGGTCGGAGGCGCATCCTATCTCACCAGCCGGTTGGATCAGTTCATCGACCTTTCGCTGGTGTTCGGGCTGGGCGAATTCAAGGACCGCCAATCGAGCCTGGGCCTGTTCGGCGAGGCTAGCTTCCGGCCTTTGCCGCGAACCACGCTGACGGCAGGTCTGCGGTACCAGGAAGACCGGCAAAAGCGCGTTGGCGTCGCCGGCCGCCCGGGACTCTCCGTCGCTCTCGACTATGACGAAGAGTTCACTGCCTGGCTGCCGAAGCTATCCCTCGCGTACGATTTCTTGGACGATCTCACCATCGGCGGATTGGTCCAGAAAGCCTATAATCCGGGCGGTACGACGCTTCGGTTCGACACCGGAAAGCCGGAGACCTTCGGCGCTGAATCTCTTTGGAATTATGAGCTTTTCATTCGCGCGTCGCCTGTGCGGCGGCTTAACGTGAGCG
>CBFGLY010000319.1:0-2002 GCA_965649725.1 uncultured Sphingomonas sp. | reverse complement strand
GGCGGCGGAGGCGGCGGAGGCGTGCTGGCCGTCGTGCTGCTGATCATCGTCGTCCTGGTCCTGCTGTTCCTGTTCCGCGACCAGCTCGGCTTCGGCGCCGACAAGACGGAAGTCAGCATTCCCGACAAGATCGAGGTCAACGTCAATTAATTGCCTCTCGGCAACGAGACGCGTAACCACCCCCTCGTTTCCAAAAGCCGGAACGAGGGGGTTTTTGCATCCGTGGCGAACGAGCTTCATTACCTGACCGGCTTCGGCGGCCATTTCGAAAGCGAAGCCATTCCGGGCGCGCTTCCCAAGGGCCGCAACAGTCCGCAGCGCCCCGCCTTCGGCCTTTATGCGGAGCAGCTATCCGGAACCGCCTTCACCGCCCCGCGGCAAGAGAATCGGCGAAGCTGGCTCTATCGGATGCGGCCGACCGCCGATCATCGGCCGTTCGAACGCTACGACGGCGCCAGGCTGTTCGCGCCCGGCACGGTGGACGAACCGGTCGCCCCCAACCGCCTTCGCTGGAATCCGCCCGAGCTTCCCGCCGACAGCGACTTCGTCGACGGCCTGGTGACGATGATGGCCAACCGCGATCCCGCCAGCCTGGAGGGCGTCGCGGTCCACCTCTATCGCGCGTCGCGGTCGATGAGCGGACGGGTGTTCGTCGATGCCGACGGCGAGCTGCTCATCATTCCTCAAACGGGCACGCTGCGAATTTTCACCGAGTTCGGGCGTCTCGAGCTTCCGCCCGGCTGGGTCGGCCTGATCCCGCGCGGCGTGAAGTTCCGGGTCGAGGTGGACGGCGACGCTCGCGGCTATGTCGCAGAGAACCACGGCGCTCTGTTCCGCCTGCCGGAACTGGGGCCGATCGGGTCCAACGGCCTCGCCAACGCCCGCGATTTCGAGACGCCGGTCGCGGCCTATGAGGACGTCGACGGCCCGTGCGAGGTGGTCCAGAAATATCTGGGCTCGCTATGGACGACGACGCTCGACCATTCGCCGCTCGACGTCGTCGCCTGGCACGGCAATTTGGCGCCTTGCCGCTACGAGCTGGCACGGTTCAACGTGATGGGCACGATCAGCTTCGACCATCCCGACCCATCGATCTTCACCGTGCTGACCAGCCCCAGCGACATTCCGGGCCGGGCCAATGCCGACTTCGTCATCTTCCCGCCGCGGTGGATGGTGGGAGAGGACACGTTCCGGCCGCCCTGGTTCCACCGCAACGTGATGAGCGAGGCGATGGGGCTGATCCACGGCGCCTATGACGCGAAGGCCGACGGCTTCGCGCCGGGCGGCCTGTCGCTCCACAACATGATGAGCGGGCACGGGCCCGACGTCGCCAGCTGGAAAGGCGCGAGCGAGGCCGAGCTGAAGCCCGTCAAGATCGAAGGGACGATGGCCTTCATGGTCGAAAGCTGCTGGCCCTATAAGCCGACGAAATTCGCGCTCGATCGCGCGCAGCCCGATTATGACGAAGCCTGGGCCGATTTCCCCAAGGCCGAGCTTCCCCAATGACCAGGCTTGACGAAACCCACGATCCGGCCCGCCAAAGCTGGGTCGAAAGCGCGAACGGTCATCCCGACTTCCCGGTCCAGAACCTGCCGCTCGGCGTTTTCTCGGTGGGCAATGACAGCAACAGGATCGGATGCGCCATCGGGGACATGATCCTGGATTTGAAGGCGCTCGCCGAGGCGGGAATGGTCGACGGGCATTGGCGGCTGGCCCTTGGCCTTTCGACGCTCAACGCCTGGTTCGCCCACGGCCTGGCGGATGCGACGGCGCTACGCAAACGCCTGTCGGAGATTTTGTCCGACGAGACCCACAAGGCGGCGGTGCAGCCGCTGCTCGTGCCGATGGATCGCGCAACGATGCATCTGCCCTGCGCGATCGGCGACTACACCGATTTCTACGTCGGCATCCATCACGCGACCAATGTCGGCAAGCAGTTCCGTCCCGACAATCCGCTGCTTCCCAACTATAAATATGTGCCGATCGGCTATCACGGCCGAGC
>CBFGLY010000318.1:0-2007 GCA_965649725.1 uncultured Sphingomonas sp. | reverse complement strand
CCCCAATTTTCCGACCAGGCATCGTTCAACAGGCCAAGGATGATTGCCGCTTCCTCCTGGAACCTGGACTTGTCGACCTTGCGGACATTGATCCGCGGGTTCTTTTCGCCTGCCTTGATCAGCCGGTCGATGACCGGGACCATGTCGATCCTGATGTCGAGCTCGTAGGTCAGCAGGTCCTTGGCCTTGCTGTAGCCGGCGCCTTCGATCCAGGCCCGATATTCGGGGCGGTGGTGGCCCATCATGACCATCGGCGGCTGGTTGAATCCGTCGATAAGCAAGCCTGGCTCGTCCCAGATGGAGATGGAGATCGGCCCCAGCGCCCGGCTCATCCCCTGCTTTCGAAGCCAATCCTCGGCCGTCGAAATCAGCGCCTTGGCTGCCGCTTCGTCGAGCGCTTCGAACATGCCCCATTGGCCGATTCCCTGGCCCATGTGGGTCTGGACCAGATCGTCCACCTGCGCGCTGATCCGCCCGACGACCTTGCCGCCGCGCTCCGCCAGCCACAAGCTTGCCCTGCCATGCTCGAACCAGGGGTTGCGCTTGGGATCGAGCAGCCCGTGGACCTCGTCCTTTAGCGGCGGCACCCAGCATGGATCGTCCTTGTACACCTCCCAGGCGAAGTCGACGAAGGCCTTGCGGTCGGCCTTGGTCTCCACCGGCCGGATCGTGAGTGCGTTGCTCATGCGCCTTTCAGTGGCAGGCCCTGTGCCGGTCGCGCAACCCCGGCCCGTTCATTGTTCGGCCACGATGGTGCCACTATCTGCTGCAATCGGCACCATGACCATGAACAGCGACACGATCAGCCTCGACCGCAAGACCCGGGCGGCCAATCCCCGCGCCGATGCGACCGTGCGCGCCGACGACAAGGCGATGCTGAAGGCCGCTGCCGACCTCACTCGCGATCTCAACGCGCCCAACGCCTCCATCTATTGGGCCGACCTCATCCTGTCGGCGGTGCTGGGTTATGGCGCGCTCGCCGTCGCAATGATGGCGGCGTCACCATGGGCCTGGCTTGCAGGGCTGATGGCCGTGTTCGCCCTGTATCGCGCCGGCAGCTTCATTCACGAGCTGACCCATCTCAAGCCGGCAGCGGTTCCCGGCTTTAGGCTGGCATGGAACGCGCTGGTCGGCGTGCCCCTGCTCGTTCCGTCATTCCTCTATGAGGGCGTCCACAACCAGCACCACGCCAAGACCTATTACGGCACCGCGAACGATCCCGAATATCTTCCGCTCGCGCTGATGAGGCCGTGGACCCTGCCCGTGTTCCTGATCGCCGCCGCGCTGGCGCCGGTCGGAATGTTGATCCGGTTCGGCCTGCTCGCGCCGCTGTCGCTCCTCGTTCCGCGCCTGCGCGAAGCTGTCGTGGCGCGCTACTCGGGGCTTCAGATCAACCCGCTGTTTCGACGGCCTAAGCCCCAGGGCAAGTTCGCGCGAGATTGGGCGATCCAGGAGGCTGCCGCCAGCGTGTGGGCAATCGCGCTGATCGCGATGGTTTCGGTCGGGATCGTGCCCCTTCGGGCCTTCCTGATCGGGCTGGGCGTCGCCTCGGGAGTGATGTTCCTCAACCAGGTCCGCACCCTGGTGGCGCATCTATGGGAGAATGACGGCGAGCCGATGAGCGTCACCGCTCAATATCTCGATAGCGTCAATGTGCCGCCGCCAGCGACGCTGCCTGCCTTGTGGGCCCCGGTTGGGCTCCGTTACCACGCGCTTCATCACCTGCTGCCGGGCCTGCCCTATCATGCGCTGGGCAAGGCCCACCGCCGGATTTCGGCGGCGTTGGAGGGTAGCTCCATCTATCACAATGCAAGTTATCGCGGGCTTTCGCCGCTGGTTGCTCGCCTGGCCGCTAGTAGCTGGCGCGCCTGATCCCTATTCCTCCTGCCGGATCAGGACTAACTCGCCGATCAGCAGGAACAGGAAGAAGGGCGCCCAGGCGGCGAGGAAGGGCGGGTAGGCGCCGATATTTCCAAGCGCCAGGCTGAAATTGTCGGCGACGAAATA
>CBFGLY010000317.1:0-2011 GCA_965649725.1 uncultured Sphingomonas sp. | reverse complement strand
ACGTGAAGCCCGGCAACGCGATGGAGATCGGCCAGATGCCGGTCGGCACCATCGTTCACAATGTCGAGCTGAAGCCCGGCAAGGGCGGCCAGATCGCCCGCGCCGCCGGCACCTATGTGCAGGTCGTGGGCCGCGACAAGGGCATGGTCATCGTTCGCCTGAACTCGGGCGAGCAGCGCTACATCCGCTCGGACTGCATGGCGACCGTCGGCGCGGTGTCGAACCCCGACAACGCCAACCAGACGCTGGCCAAGGCCGGCCGCACCCGCTGGCTGGGCAAGCGCCCGCTGACCCGCGGCGTCGCCAAGAACCCGGTCGACCACCCGCACGGCGGTGGTGAAGGCCGGACCTCGGGCGGCCGTCATCCGGTCACTCCGTGGGGCAAGCCGACCAAGGGTGCCCGCACTCGTCACAACAAGGCGACCGACAAGTTCATCATTCGGTCGCGTCACGCGAAGAAGAAGGGTTAAGCAATGGCCCGTTCCATCTGGAAAGGCCCGTTCGTCGAGCTTTCGCTGCTGAAGAAGGCGGAAGCTGCGCAGGAAAAGGGCGGGCGTGCACCGATCAAGACCTGGTCGCGCCGCTCGACGATCCTGCCGCAGTTCGTCGGCCTCACCTTCAATGTCTACAACGGCCGCAAGTTCGTGCCGGTGTCGGTCAACGAGGACATGGTCGGCATGAAGCTCGGCGAGTTCGCGCCGACGCGCACCTTCCACGGCCACGCGGCCGACAAGAAGGGCCGGTAATCATGGGCAAGCAAGCTGCACCCCGCAAAGTCGGTGAGAAGGAAGCGCTGGCGGTCGGAACCACGATCCGCGGTTCGGCCCGCAAGCTGAACCTCGTCGCCGGCCTCATCCGCGGCCGCAAGGTCGAGGAAGCGCTCAACATCCTCAAGTTCTCGCCCAAGGGCATGGCCGAGGATGTCCACAAGGTGCTCGCCTCGGCGGTCGCCAATGCGGAGAACAACCACAATCTTGACGTCGACGCTCTGGTCGTCGCCGAAGCGAGCGTCGGCAAGTCGCTGTCGATGAAGCGGTTCGCAACGCGCGCCCGCGGCCGCTCGGCGCGGATCGTCAAGCCGTTCAGCCGAATTCGCGTCGTCGTTCGCGAGCAGGAAGAAGCGTAATATGGGCCAGAAAACCTCACCTGTCGGGCTTCGCCTGCAGATCAACCGGACCTGGGACAGCCGCTGGTTCGCGGAAGGCCAGGATTACGGCCGGCTTCTGCTCGAGGACCTCAAGATCCGCCGCTACATCTTCGACACTCTGCCGCAGGCGGCGATCTCGAAGGTGGTGATCGAACGGCCGGCGAAGATTTGCCGGATTTCCATCTATGCCGCGCGCCCGGGCGTGATCATCGGCAAGAAGGGCGCCGACATCGAGAAGCTGCGCAAGCAATTGGGCGCGATGACCTCGAGCGACGTCAGCCTCAACATCGTCGAGATCCGCAAGCCGGAGATCGACGCCAAGCTCGTCGCCCAGGGCGTCGCCGACCAGCTCGAGCGCCGCATCGCCTTCCGCCGCGCGATGAAGCGCGCGGTGCAGTCGGCGCTGCGCCTCGGCGCCGAGGGCATCCGCATCACCTGCTCGGGCCGCTTGGGCGGCGCGGAGATCGCGCGCACCGAATGGTACCGCGAGGGCCGGGTTCCGCTGCACACGCTGCGCGGCAACGTCGATTACGCCGAGGCCGAGGCGCACACCGCCTACGGCGTCTGCGGCGTGAAGGTCTGGATCTTCAAGGGCGAAATCCTGGGTCACGACCCGACCGCCCAGGACCGGCTGATGATGGAGGCCCAGACCTCCGGAGTCCGTCCGGCTCGCGAAGACCGCGGTCGCTAAGGCTTAGGAAAAAGAGATGCTGCAACCAAAGCGCACAAAATTCCGCAAGGCCTTTAAGGGCCGCATCCACGGCAAGGCCAAGGGTGGGACGGAGCTCAACTTCGGCGCCTTCGGCCTTAAGGCCATGGAGCCGGAGCGGATCACCGCCCGCCAGATCGAGGCGGCTCGCCGCG
>CBFGLY010000316.1:0-2035 GCA_965649725.1 uncultured Sphingomonas sp. | reverse complement strand
CCGCCCTACACTCGCGAAATCCTGCGCCTGGCGGCGTCCATTCCCTATCTTGAACGGTTCGAGGACCTTGAGGGCGCGACCGAGGGCCGGTCGAAGACCTGCGGCAGCAAGATGCGGGTCGCGGTCGAGCTCGACTGGGCAGGGCGGGTCCGTATTTTCCGCCAGGCGGTCGAGGCTTGCGCCTACGGCCAGGCCAGCGCCGCGCTGGTCGGCGGTCATGTCATCGGACGAAGCAGGGACGAGGTTGTGGCCGCGCTTGCCGAGCTCGAGGCCTGGCTCGCCGGCAGCGGGGATTCGCCCGAGGGCTGGCCGGGCCTATCGGTCCTGGAACCCGCCCGTGCTCGCAAGGGACGTCATGGCGCCATCCTGCTGCCGTTCCGAACCTTGCTCGCGGCGATCGAGGAGGCGCAATGACCGGCGGAACCGAGGCGGCCGTCCACACCACCAGCGTATTGCTGGAGGGCGGCGCGATCATGCTCGGCACCGCGCTGCTGTTCGTGACCCTGTTCCGCCGGCTGGGGCTCGGCGCGACGCTGGGCTATATCGTCGGCGGCGCGCTGATCGGTCCGCAGCTTTTCTCGCTCGTCGACGATCCGGAGGACCTGGCCAGCATTTCCGAACTCGGGATCGCGCTGCTGCTGTTCATCGTCGGGCTGGAGCTGCAGCCGAGCCGGCTATGGCGGCTGCGGAAGGATATTTTCGGGCTCGGCCTGGCGCAGGTGGTCCTGTGCGGACTGGCGCTCAGCCTGTTCATCCACCTGCTGCTGGGCGTGACGCCCGAAGCGGCGCTGGCGATCGGCCTTCCGCTCGGCCTGTCGTCGACCGCGCAGGTGCTGCCGATGCTCCGGTCCGACGGCGACCTCAATACGCCGGCGGGGGAGCGGACCTTCTCGATCCTGCTGTTCCAGGACCTGGCCATCGTGCCGATGATCACCATCATCGCCGCCATGTCGCGGGCAGCGCCCGACCCGGACGATCCGAGCGGCCTGACGCTGGCGCTCTACACCGTGGCGGCGATCGTCGCCCTGGTCCTGGCCGGGCGATGGGTGCTCAACCCGATGTTCCGCCTGATCGGCCGGCTGGGCGAGCGGGAGCTGTTCATCGTCGCCGGCCTGTTCACCGTCATCGCGTCCGCGGCCTTGATGCATGCTCTCGGCCTGTCGGTCGCGCTGGGCGCCTTCATCGCCGGCGTGATGCTTGCGGAATCGCCCTACCGGCACGAGCTTGAGAGCGACGTCGAGCCGTTCCGTTCGATCCTGCTCGGCCTGTTCTTCCTGTCGGTCGGCATGATGCTGGACCTGAGCGCGGTCGCCAACCGGCCCGGACTGGTCGTCGGAATCGCGCTGGCCGTGATCGTCATCAAGGCATCGATCATCGCCGGTCTGGCAAGGGCCTTCGGCAACGGTTGGCCGCGCAGCATCCGGCTTGGACTGCTGATCAGCCAGGCGGGCGAGTTCGGCTTCGTCCTCTTCGCCCAGGCCGACGCCGCCCAGCTGATCCTGCCCGAGGCGGCGTCGCTGTTCAGCGCCGTCGTCGTCCTGTCGATGATGGCGACGCCCTTCCTGATGCGGCTCACCGACTGGCTGGAGCGGCGCGAGGAGGCGAGCGGCAAGGGCCTCGACGGGCCGGAAAAGTCGCCGGAGACGGACGTCATCGTCGTCGGCTACGGCCGGTTCGGCCAGACGGTTGCCCAGATGCTGATGGCCAAGCGCGTCGGGGTGACGCTGATCGACAAGACCCCGAAGCTGATCGAGCAGGCCGACGAGTTCGGGACCAAGGTCTATTATGGCGACGGGATGCGGATCGACCTGCTTCGGACGGCAGGCGCGGAAAGCGCCAAGGCGATCTTGTTCTGCAACGACAATCTGGACGAGGGGCTGAGCCGGGCGGCGCTCAAGCGCGTCCTCCAGGCCTTTCCCCAGGCCAGCGTCATGGTCCGCGCTTACGACCGGCGGCATCTCATCTCGATCGATGGACTGGACCTCGCCTTCGCCCAGCGCGAACTGTTCGACAGCGCGATCGTGATGGGCCGCGC
>CBFGLY010000315.1:0-2057 GCA_965649725.1 uncultured Sphingomonas sp. | reverse complement strand
TAGCCATAGCCGTAGCCGTAAGGAATCTGGGCAGTGGCGGGCGTTGCGGCAGCAAGGGCGGCAAAGCCCGCGCCAGCGGCCAGCGACTTGATCAAGAGGGTCATGACTCTTTCTCCTTTTTCTTTTCGAGCCTTCCTGACAAAAACGCTTCGGGCGGCAGCGTGTGACCTCATCGGTCGCATTAAGGGGTCGAACCGTCGCCCCGCGGTGAACCGCGGATGAATGAGCAGGGGGAGGGGCGGCGATGAGCGAAAAACTGGTGAGCCCGGGCGATCCGGTCTTCCCCAAGGAAGTTCACAACCTTCTGGTCGCGGCCAATGCGACGAATATCACCCTGTCCGGGATGGCCGACACCAAGGCCTCGATCCTGATGGGCGCCAGCTTCGTGGTTTTCTCCATGTCGATCGGCGACATCGCGGACGGCAAGGCGAGCCTGCCGCTGCTGGTGCTGACGCTATTTTCCTTCGTCGCGACCGTTTTCGGGGTGCTGACCGTTCGGCCGAACCGGATGAAGGCAAGCAAGACGCCCATCCCCCCGGACAAGATCAATATCCTCTTCTTCGGCAGCTACACCAATGCCCGCCGGGAGGATTATGTCGACGAGATGATCAGGGTGCTGTCCTCGGAGGAGGAGGTCTATCGCCGGATGACCCAGGACCTCTACGATCACGGCAAGCTGCTGCGCGATGACAAGTTCAGCTGGCTCTACTGGAGCTTCACCGCCTTCCTGGTCGGCATGGTCGCGACCGCGCTCGCCGTGATCTACCAGCTGGCGCTCTAGAGCCAGCCTTCCGAGCGGTACCAGCGGGCCGTGTCGGCAAGGCCCTGCTGAGTCTCGATCGCCGGCATCCACAGCGTGTTGGGCACCCCGCGCGAAGGATGAACCGTCCAATCCGGATGGCAGAAGTAGGAGACCCGATCCGCCGTAAGCTTGGCGCCCTGGCCGCGGGCAAGACCGTCGATCCGTGCTCCGAGCCTCAGCAGGGCCCGCGGCGTGGACAGGGTCATGACGCTCCGGCCTACCGCCCGGCCCAACGCCCTTCCGAACTGCTCATGGGTCCAGCCGCCGTCCCGGCCGTCGTCGGGCTCCAGCAGCATGTCGGGCATCGCCGGGTCGACAAGCGCCAGGAGCAGCCGTGCCAGGTCGTCGACGTGGATGACCGACAATCGCCCCTTGGGCGGCAGCAGGACGATGCCCCGGGCCGCCATCTTGAACAGTTCCAGGATTTCGCGGTCGCCGGGCCCGAAGACGGCCGGGGGGCGGACGATGGCCGTGGACAGGGGTGAGGCTTCGACCAGGGCTTCCGAACGGGCCTTGCTCGCCCCGTAGAGCGACAGGCTGGGCTCTCGGGCGGCAAGCGAGCTGACATGGACGAAGCGCTGGACCCCGGCCTTCTCGGCGGCCGCGAGCATTGCCGCGGTGCCTTCGACGTTCCCGGCTTCGAAGCCGGCTGCGTCCCGCGCGTTGATGACCCCGGCAACATGGATGACCGCGTCCGCGCCCTGAACCAGGCGAGCCAGGCTTTCGCGATTATCGAGCGATCCGTCGATCCATTCGACACCTTTTCGCTTCCTCATCGGTCGCCGGGTGAGGGCGCGGACGTCGTGGCCGGCCGCCCGAGCCTTGGTCAGCAGCCGGCTGCCGACGAAGCCGGTCGCCCCGGTGATCGCGAGCTTCATAGCGGCGACCAGCTTCCGCCTTCTTCGACAGCCTCGTCGCTCTCCTCGGCCTTGTCGCCGAGGCGCTCGAGCAGGGTATCGAGCACGGTCTCGATGCCGATTTCGCCAGCTGCGCTGAGCGGAAGGACGGGAAGCCCGCTCGCTTCGCGAAGTTCGGCCGAGAGGGCATCGATCAGCTCCTGGTCGAGCGTGTCCACCTTGTTGAGCGCAAGCACCACGGGCTTATCGGCGAGGCCTTCGCCATAAGCGTCGAGTTCGTCGCGAACGATCCGATAGCTGGTGGCGACGTCCTCGTCATTGGCATCGACCAGGTGCAGCAGCACTTCGCAGCGCTCGATATGGCCGAGGAAGCGGTCGCCGATGCCGGCGCCTTCCGC
>CBFGLY010000314.1:0-2065 GCA_965649725.1 uncultured Sphingomonas sp. | reverse complement strand
GGCACCGCCCCGGCGCCAGTCGAAGCGCTGTTCGTCCCCCGGCGTCATGGCGTCACTCTAGTCCCGCGAGTCGGCGAGCGAAACCCTGAAAAGCTAGCCAATGACACCGGTCTTGCGGCCGGCCGCCTCGAACATGCCGACGATTTCGTCGACTTGCTCGGCCGAATGCTCGGCGCACAGCGAGCAGCGCAGCAGGGTCATGTTGGCGGGGGTCGCGGGCGGGCGGGCGAGGTTGACGTAAAGCCCCTCGTGCAACAGCGCTTCCCACATCGCCGCGCCCTTTTCGAGGTCGGGCATGATGACGGCGATGATCGCCGACTGGGGCTCCTCGGTGCCGAGCGTGAAGCCGAGCGCCTTCAGCCCGGCGTGAAGCTTCTGGCTGTTTTCCCACAGATGATCCCGCTTTGCCTTGCCGTGCATCAGCTTGCGGATCGAGGTGGCGGCAGTCGCAACCACGCTCGGCGGGAGCGAGGCGGTGAAAACATAGGGGCGGCAGACCAGCCGCAAAATCTCGAACTTGGGATGGTTGGAAACGCAGAAGCCGCCGACCGTCCCGACCGACTTGGAGAAGGTCCCGATGATGAAGTCGACATCGTCGATGACGCCCTGGGCCTCGGCGACGCCGCGGCCATTCTCGCCGATGAAACCCATCGAATGGGCTTCGTCGACCAGCACCATCGCGCCGTGCGCCTTCGATACGGCGACCATTTCCTTCAGGGGCGCCAGGTCGCCCAGCATCGAATAGACACCTTCGAGAACGACGAGGCAGCCGGCGCCTTCAGGAATGCGCTTCAGCCTTTTTTCCAGGGCGTCGATGTCATTGTGGCGGAACGGAACGATATTGGCATCGCCAAGCGCGCAGCCGTCGTAGATCGACGCATGGCTGTCGATGTCGAGGACGATATAGTCGTCCTTGCCGGCGATCGTCGAAATGATGCCGAGGTTCGCCTGGTAGCCCGTGGAGAAGACCATGGCATGGTCCATGGCGTAGAAGTCCTTCAGTGCCTCCTCGACCGCCTTGTGGCCAATGTAGGTGCCGTTGAGGACCCTGCTTCCGGTCGTGCCCGACCCGAACTTGTCGAGCGCGTCCTTGCCGGCGGCGATCACGTCCGGATCGAACGTCATCCCCATGTAATTATAGGTGCCGAGCAGGATGGTCTTGCGCCCGTTGCAGATGGCGACGGTGGGCGAGACCACTTCCTCCATCACCAGGTTGAACGGGTCGGTCACCCCCGTCGACAAGAGCTGCTCGCGCGTCTCGATCAGCGGGTCGAACTTGGAGAAGAGGTCGCTCAAGTCAGGCCGTCCGCATCTTGTCGACGGCATCGACCAGCTGCCCGACATTCTCGATCTCGGCCTGCTGGTTCATGGTGATGAGGATGTCGAATTCATCTTCCACGTTGGCGACGAAATCGAGCACGGTCAGGCTGTCCCACTCGAGGTCCTGGGCGAAGCGCGTTTCGTCGGTGATGGCGACGCCCTTCTTGTTGAAAGGCTCGATCAGGGCCTTCACCCTGGCGTCGGTTTCCGCTCGGTCGGTCATGCTGAAAGGCCCCTAGAGATGCGGGGTTGCTTTCGCAACGAAATCGGGCCGGAAAGAGGCGGATCGGGAGATCCTTCGCGGAGCGCACATGAACGAAGCGCCGGAGTTACCCGGCGCTTCATCCCATTGTTGCCGTTTATCGGCGGTTGATGTCGACGTCGCGGATATAGCCGCGATAGTCGACGCTGCAGCTGAACGACAGGTCGGGGCGGTAAGCATATCCGACCGCGCCATAGGCGCCGACGCCGTACGGGCCGTAGCCATAGCTGGTTCCGCTGCTCGCGAGGCCGCGCACTCGAACCGTGTTACGGCGCGGATCGACGCGCGTAATGCTGAGCACCCGGCCCTGCGCGGTGCTGTTGCCAAAGACCGCGCCGAGGATGCCGCTCAGGCCGACACGAGTGCTGAGGCGGTTCTGGACCGCAGCAGCGCAGCGCTGTGCGGCCATCTGGCTGCTATTATAGTTGTAGCCATAGCCGTAGCCGTAAGGAATCTGGGCAGTGGCGGGCGTTGCGGCAGCAA
>CBFGLY010000313.1:0-2070 GCA_965649725.1 uncultured Sphingomonas sp. | reverse complement strand
CTCGCGCTGGCGCTTCTCGCTGGCGTCGGCTTCGGTCAGGATGTCGATCTGCGAGGCCGTGAGCTGCGAGGCCAGGCGGACGTTCTGACCGCGGCGGCCGATGGCGAGCGACAGCTGGTCGTCGGGCACCACCACCTCGATCCGGCTCTCTTCCTCGTCGATGACGACGCGGCTGACCGTCGCGGGCTGGAGCGCGTTGACGACGAAGGTCGCCGTGTCCTCGCTCCACGGGATGATGTCGATCTTCTCGCCCTGCAGCTCCTGGACGACCGCCTGGACGCGGCTGCCCTTCATGCCGACGCAGGCGCCGACCGGGTCGATCGAGCTGTCGTAGCTGATGACGCCGATCTTGGCGCGGCTGCCCGGATCGCGGGCGGCGGCCTTGATCTCGATGATGCCGTCGTAAATTTCGGGCACTTCCTGCGCGAACAGCTTCTTCATGAAGTCGGGATGCGCGCGGCTGAGGAAAATCTGCGGTCCGCGGGTTTCGCGGGCGACGCGCAGGATCAGCGAGCGGATGCGGTCGCCGACGCGGACCATTTCGCGCGGGATCTGCGCATCGCGGCGGATGACGCCCTCGGCGCGGCCCAGGTCGACGACGACATGGCCGAACTCGACGCGCTTGACGACGCCGGTGATGACCTCGCCGGCGCGGTCCTTGAATTCCTCATACTGGCGCTCGCGCTCGGCGTCGCGGACCTTCTGGAAGATGACCTGCTTGGCGGCCTGGGCGGCGATGCGGCCGAACTCGATCGGCGGCAGCGGGTCGACGATGAAGTCGCCAACGGCGGCGCCCTTCTGGAGCTTCTGAGCGCCTTTCAGGTCGACCTGCTTGAAATGATCCTCGGGCTCCTCGACCACTTCGAGGACGCGCCACAGGCGAAGGTCGCCGGTATTGGCGTCGAGCTTGGCGCGGATGTCGTTCTCGGCGCCGTAGCGGGCGCGGGCGGCGCGCTGGATCGCGTCCTCCATCGCCTCGATGACGATGGCCTTGTCGATCAGCTTCTCGCGAGCGACCGCGTCGGCGATGGCGAGCAGCTCGGCCTTGTTGGCGGTGGCGGCAGCAGGTGAGGGGGCAGCAGTGGCCATCTTGTCAGTCTTCCTCTGTCACAAATTCTTCGGCGCCCTCGGAGCTGAGCGGCGCGGTGGCGTTGATGAGCTTGTCGGTCAAGAGCAGCTTGGCCGACGCGATGTTGTTAAAGTCGACCGCCCGCTCGCCCTTTGGGGTGGCGATGCGGATGGTGTCGCCTTCAATTCCGATGATGTCGCCGGAGACCTGCTTGGCAGTGTCCACCGGCTCGGCAAATTTGATGCGAGCCTCATGGCCTGCCCAATCGGCGAAGTCGGAGCGGCGGGTAAGCGGGCGGTCGATGCCGGGCGAGCTGACTTCGAGGCGATAGCCTTCCTCGATCGGGTCGGCCTCGTCGAGAATGTCGCTCAGCTTGCGCGACAAGGTCTCGCAATCGTCGATGGTCAGCTGCCGCGTGTCCGGGCGCTCGGCCATCACCTGAAGAGTCGGGTCCGACTTGCCGCCGATCATCGCCACGCGCACGAGCTCGAGGCCCATGCCTTTGACGGCGGGCTCGATCAGGCGGGCAATTTCGGTCGTGTCGGTCAAATGAAAGCTTCTCCGTTGCCGGACCGACCCCGGCCCGGCCCCAACTTCTTACGATGTCGAGGAACGAGAGGGGATATAGGCGGGTGCAACAGGAGTCGCAAGCATTCCCTCAACGGGTTTTTATCTGCCCAATGCTCTGTTCTCGGCGCGGACGCGGATGGTCAACGCGATGGCGTTCAGTGCGGAAAAGATCAGCGCGACCTTCCACAGGCCGAATACCAACGGCAGCACCGCGATTTCGCCAATGACTACCAGATAGTTGGGGTGCGTGACGAAGCGGTAGGGGCCGCTTGCCACCAGCCTCTCGCCCGGGACGACGATGATCCGGGTCGTCCAGCGCTGCCCGAGCGTCCGAAGCACCCACACTCGGCCAAGCTCGATCAGAATGAAGAGGGCGAGGAACGGAAGATGGATCGGCCGGCCTGGCGCGAACCACCACAGGCTGGCGAGCC
>CBFGLY010000312.1:0-2070 GCA_965649725.1 uncultured Sphingomonas sp. | reverse complement strand
TGGCGGGACCGTTGTCAGGACTGAAGATCGTCGAAATGGCCGGGCTTGGGCCCGGGCCGTTCGCGGCGATGATGCTGGCCGACCATGGCGCCGAGGTGATCCGGGTCGAGCGGGCCGGGATGATCGGCGTTCCGAACGATCCCCTGCTGCGCAACCGCAAGTCGATCTCTCTGGATTTGAAGCGGGAAGAGTGCCGCGAGGTGGTGAGGCGGCTGGCCGCGGGCGCGGATGGACTTGTCGAAGGCTATCGGCCGGGCGTGATGGAGCGGCTTGGCCTGGGCCCCGACGAATTGATCAAGGCCAATCCGAAGCTGGTCTATGGGCGAGTGACGGGCTGGGGCCAATATGGGCCGCTGTCGAGCGAAGCGGGGCACGACATCAACTATGTCGCGTTGAGCGGCCTGCTGAACGGGATCGGGCCGAAAGAGCGGCCGATGGTGCCGATCAATTATCTTGGCGACTATGCGGGCGGGGGCATGATGCTGGCGTTCGGAATGGTCGCGGCACTGCTGGCGGTCCAGCGGGGCGGCACGGGCCAGGTGATCGACGCCGCGATGAGCGACGGGACTGCCCTGATCGGCGCGCTGACCTACGGCCTGCGGGCCGCCGGCCTTTGGCGCGACGAGCGGGAAGCCAACCTCCTCGACGGCGGCGAGCCGATCTACGGCGTCTATCGCTGCCTCGATGGCAAATTCCTCAGCGTCGGTGCGATCGAACCGCAGTTCCAGGACGCGCTCTACAAGGGCCTGGCTCTTCGTCCCGGATCGGACCGCGAAGCCATAGCCGCAGTGATCGCATCGCGAACCCGCGACGAATGGGCGGCGCATTTCGCAGGGACCGACGCCTGCGTCGCGCCGGTGCTCGATCTCGGCGAGGCTCCGGTCCACCCGCACAACATCGCGCGAAAAGCGTTCGTCGACCTGGCAGGAGTATTCCAGCCGGCACCGGCGCCGCGCTATTCGGAAACCATGCTCGATCGTCCCGATCCACCGCGACGGGAGGGCGCGGACGGACGGGCGATCCTGGCCGAGCTTGGCTACGAAGCTTGCGACATCGACGAGATTTTGAAGGACAGGGAATGAACCCGCTCTACGAGCAGATGGAAACCAGCGTTTTCGAGCGGATGAGCCTGGCCGCGGCAAGGCATGGCGCGGTCAATCTTGGCCAGGGCTTCCCGGATTTCGGCTGGCCGGATGCCATCCTGGAAGCGGCGGCGACGGCCGTCGTCGAGGGATCGAACCAATATGCCCCGTCGCGCGGGCTTCCGGCACTGCGAGAGGCGGTCGCGGCGCATTATGGCAGGCATCAGGGACTGGAGTTGTCGCCCGACAATGTCTGCGTGACCAGCGGCGCGACCGAAGCGCTGGCGGCGGCGATCCTGGCAACGCTAGAGCCCGGCGACGAGGCGATCGTCATGACCCCGGCCTATGATGCTTATGCTCCTCTGATCCGCCGCGCCGGCGGCGTGGTCCGGGAGGTTGCGTTGCAGCCGCCCGGATGGAGGATCGAGCGGTCCGCGCTGGAAGCCGCGATCGGCCCCAGGACGCGCGCGCTGATATTCAACAATCCGCATAATCCGACCGGGCGGCTGTTCGACGCCGAGGAACTGGCGACCATAGCCGAGGTTGCGATATCCAATAATCTGACGGTCATCGCGGACGAGGTGTGGGAGCATATCCTTCTGGACGGCCAGCGCTTCACGCCGATCGCTTCGCTCCCGGGCATGGCCGCGCGGACTCTGAAATGCGGGTCGGCGGGAAAGATCTTCTCGCTGACCGGGTGGAAGATCGGGTGGATCGCCGCAGCCGCCGACATGGCGACCCTGGCGGCGAGAGCGCACCAGTTCCTGACCTTCGCGAGCGCGCCCAATCTGCAGTCGGCGGTGGCGTTCGGATTGAATGACGGCGATGACTGGCTGCAACCGATGCGCGACCGGTTCGCGAGGGCGCGCGACCGGATGATCGCCGGACTGGAACAGGCCGGATTCGCAGTGCTTCCCGCCGCTTCGACCTATTTCCTGTGCGTCGACCTGGCAGCATCGGGAGTCTCGCTCGACGATGAGGCCTTCGC
>CBFGLY010000311.1:0-2075 GCA_965649725.1 uncultured Sphingomonas sp. | reverse complement strand
CGCTGCTCATATTCCTGGAGGAGGAGGCTGGCGCTTTCCGACTGGGAGCCGAAGTCCGCATTTGTCTTGAGCTGGCCGAAGGCCCAGCGCGCGACCGTCAGCACGCCGAAGATGGCGACGCCGAGCGTGAACAGGATGGCGATCATATTGTCGAGCGGGACATTGCTTCGCCCGACCAGCAGCGCATAGCTGAGGCCGGCGGTGAAGATCGCCATCCAGGCGGTGACGCAGGTCGGCACCACGACCAGGCCGAGCGCCCCGATCCCGAGGCCGGCGATCAGGGTCGCGGCCACCACCTGGCTTTCGGAGCTCAACGAGGGGAAAAACAGCACCGGCAGCGACAGCCACATGAAGGCGCGGGTGACGATGTCCCCGATCATGAGCCATTTGGGCACCTTGCGCCCCGACCGGCCGACATGGGTCACGGCCTGGGTCCGCGCCAGTTGCATCGCGCCAAGGTTCACGACCACGACGGCCACGGCCCAGCCGACCAGGTAGGTCGTTGCGACATGGCCGAACAGGATCATCGCCATCAGTATCGAGGCGACGCTGTTCGCGGCCGCGAAAAACGGCGCAAATTCGCCGCGCGCGATCAGCTGTGCATCGCGAAGCGGGCTGCTGCCCTCGCTGATTTCAGACGATGCGACGCCCAGCGATTCGCCGTCGGGCAGGCGCGCCGAAATCATACGCTTGTAACGGTCTGGAGCCTCGTACATCCGGTCATCCACCTGGTGAAGGCGGAAGGGATAGCCGAGGAGCGTTACTTCGCGGTTAAAAGCGGGGTCACTTTTATCCTTAAAGCAGGCCTAATTTGTCGAGGTCGCGAACCGTGACGGGGTGATAGCCCGGCCGCGCCTTGGCGTAGACCCGAACGGCGATCGGCCGGCCCCATTCCTTGTCCTCGGCCAGGGCGGTGATCAGCGGCCGGACGAACTTGCGCCGTCCCTGCATCGTCAGGAACTCCTCGAGCGCGGGGACCGCGGCGTCGTAGCGATTTCCCACGGCGAGCGTCAGGAAGGCGAAACGAAGCTCATTATTGCCTGCCCGGGACAGCGAAAAGGTGCTGTCCAGGGCCGCCAGGCGCTCGGCCGGCTGCGTTCGATCGATGCGATTCAAGAAACGCAGCCGCTCGTCCGTGGTCCAACGAGCCCAGGCTGCGGAATCCGGCAGTTTTCCGCCCTTGAAGGCAGCAACCGCCGAATCGACCTCGGCAAAGGCTTGAGGGTCGGCCTTGGCGATGTTCGAGGGCATGCCCGATTGGTTAACCCACTGGTCAAGCATCAGCTTCTGTTCGAGCGCCTCGTCGCCCTTCACCAGATGCTCGCGGATGTCGGCGAGGAAGATGCTGGTCGTCACCGGCTGGAACTCGTGCCGGTTGAACCAACCCTTCAACCATTCGTCGAAGCGCTCGCGGCCGACGATGGTCTCGATCGTTCGCAGGAAGGCGGCGCCCTTTTCATAGGCGATGTCGGTCAGGCCGGAATCGGGGTGGCGGCCCTTCAGGTCGATGTGCAGGCGCGTGTCGGCGCCACCGATCCCGCCATTCTCCTCGATCGCCTTGTCCATCGCGTCGAGCCCGAGCGCGACCTGCTGCGCGGCGACCTTGGGGCCATAGACCTTCTCGACGATCCGCCGCTCGGCATAGGTCGTCATGCCCTCGTTGAGCCAGAAATCCGCCCAGGTGGCGTTGGTGGCGAGATTGCCTGACCAGCTATGCGCCAGCTCATGGGCAACCAGGCTGGTGAGGCTCTTGTCGCCGGCAATGAAGGTCGGCGTCAGGAAGGTCAGGGTGGGGTTCTCCATTCCGCCGAAGGGGAAGGACGGTGGCAGGACGAGCATGTCGTAGCGGCCCCACTTGTAAGGGCCGTAAAGCTCCTCGGCCGCCTCGACCATTTTCTCGGTGTCGGCCAGCTCCGCCGCCGCCTTGTCGAGCATGACTGGCTCGGTCCAGACGCCGGTGCGCGGACCCAGCTCACGGAAAGCGAGGTCGCCGACCGCGATCGCAATCAGGTAGGGCGCCACCGGATGCTCCATGCGGAAGCCGAAGCTGCGCATATTGGGCGGCGGCGGGGTCG
>CBFGLY010000310.1:0-2095 GCA_965649725.1 uncultured Sphingomonas sp. | reverse complement strand
AGCATCGTCTCCATGCCGCGCTCGCGATAGTTGAAGTCGGCCTGCAGCAGCGTGGTCGATTTCCCCGCGTTCATCGCGGCATAGTAGAAATAGAGCTTGGCCATTGCGCGACTAGGGGCAAGCGCCTGCGTCGCGCGCGCGCCGGAACGTGCTCAGCCGCACCGCCCTGGCCTGCTGCGGCCAATGTTCGAACGAGACCTTGCCGTTGGCGGGAAGCGTACAGGAGCGGGCCGGAACGGTCTTGCCGCCGGCGACGCCGAGCAATTCGGCGCGATAGACGTAGGGCGTTCGATTGTTGCTGGTGATGGTCATGGTGGTGCCCATCATCGAACGGACGGTGACCAGAACCTGGCCTTCCTGGAGGCTGGCATCCGGTTTGACGCGGCGAGCCCGAACGGGATGCCCGCCGGAGATGGAGAAGACCCAGCTTTCTCCGGTCTGGACGACCAGCTCCTTGGCCGTCGCGGGCGAGGCAGCGGCAAGCAAGGCGAGCAGGAGGATCGAACGGAGCACGCCGCCACTATCGTTCAGGCCCATTCGTCCTTCAAGATGGAGAAGATCACCGTGTCGCGAACATGGCCGGTCCATGTGATCCGATCGGCCCGCATCACCCCTTCGCGAACCGCGCCCAACTTCGTCATGGCCGCTTGCGACCGCCCGTTGCGCGCGTCGACCCGGAATTCCGCGCGGCGGATGCCAGCGTCGAAGGCGCGGCGAAGCATCATGTCCTTGACCCGGCGATTGAAGCCGGTGCCGCGAAACCTGGGGCGGTAGTAAGTGCCGCCGATCTCGACAGTCTGGCGGCCCTGGTCGAGGCTGAGGAAGCTCGACATTCCCGCCAGCGCATCGCCTTCGAACAGGACGAAGACTCGGTTCAACGGGTTGGCCGTGAAGATGCCGATGCTCCGGTCGAACTGGTCGGGCGCGAAGCTCAGCGAATAAATGTCCCAGATGTCGAGATCTTCCGCGCAGGCGGCCTTCAATGTCTCGCGATGCTCTTCCGCAAACGGTTCGGCGCGGCAGCCGTCGCCGCTCATCGGTCCGTCGAGGTCGATCATTCCTCGTCGAGGTCCTGGGCCACATGCTCGCTTCGGAGCAGCCGGTCGATATGGGTTCCTTCGTCGAAGCTCTCGTCGGCGAGGAATTTGAGCTTCGCCGCATATTTCATGCGGACCCGGCCGGCGACCTCGCGCTGAAGGTAGGCGGTGTTGGTACGCAGCGCCTTCAGCACCGCTTCCTCGTCCTCGCCGAGCAGCGGCTTCACGAACACGGTCGCGTGGCGCAGGTCGGGCGACATTCGGACTTCGGTCACGCTGACCGGGTGCGAGGCGAGCACGTCGTCATGCACATCGCCCCGCTGGAGGATTTCGCTCAGCACATGCCGCACCTGCTCGCCGACGCGAAGCAGGCGGACCGAGCGGCCTTCGGGGGTTTCCTTGGTGCGCATCAGCTTTCCTTAGCGGCGCCCGGCACGAGACGCGAGGTGAAGGTTCCGCGAGCGACCATATCGCCTGCCTCGTCGAATAGTTCGGCTTCGGTGAAGGCAATGGTCTTGCCCATGCTGACCAGGCGGCCCTTGCCGACGAATGAGCCGAAGCGCGCCGCCTTGATGAAGCTGATGTGGTAGTCGACGGTCACCGGAAAGACGGCGCCATCCACATGCGCGAACAGAGCCGGACCGTGGGTGTCGTCTAGCATGGCGCCGATGATGCCGCCCTGCACGAACCCCTGCGGATTGCCGAACCGCTCGTCGGCCGTGAAGCCGATTTCGATTGTGCCGGCCGTTGGATCGACCGCCTTCAATGTCCACCCGAGCAGTTGCGATGCTGCGGGAACCGCAAATCGGTCAAACACCGACGGCGGCGAGCTGCGCTCGCTATGCCGGGCCATCGGCCTCGGCATCGTTCTTGAGTCTCTGCGTCTTCGCGACCGCACCCAGGGCGAAGCCGCCAAGCAGCGGGACAAAGTTCATCAGGAAAGCCGCGGCAAAACGAATGAGCGATGGTTGGCCCGTCCAGGGATTGTAGGTCGCGTTGCCCATGACGCCAACAATTCCCAGGAACAGGGCCACAGCGGCAAGCGCAACCACGGCCGG
>CBFGLY010000309.1:0-2098 GCA_965649725.1 uncultured Sphingomonas sp. | reverse complement strand
GCAGGAAGCTGATCCCGCCATGCTTCGACTCGCTCGACGTGCGGACCAGGCAGAATATCCAGTCGGCCTGGTCGGCGTAGCTGGTCCACACCTTCTGCCCGTTGACGAGATAATGGTCGCCCTTGTCCTCGGCCTTGGTCTGAAGGCCGGCCAGGTCGCTACCCGCGCCGGGCTCCGAATAGCCCTGGCACCAGCGAATTTCGCCTCGCGCGATCTCGGTCAGATATTTCTTCTTCTGCGCTTCGGTGCCGTATTTGAGGAGAGCGGGGCCGAGCATGGAAATGCCGAAGCTGGTCAGCGGCGAACGGCAGCCGAGCGTGGCCATCTCCTCCTTGAGGATCTTGGCTTCGGCCGGGCTGAGGCCGCCCCCGCCATATTCCTTCGGCCAGTCGGGCACGGTCCAGCCGCGCGACGCCATGACGTCCAGCCATTGCTTTTGCGCCGGAGATTGGAACTGGAAGTGCCTTCCGCCCCAGCAGGCGTCCTTTTCCGACCGCATCGGCGTGCGCATTTCGGCCGGGCAGTTCGCCTCCAGCCAGGCGCGGGTTTCGGCGCGGAAATATTCGAGATCGGCCATGAATCTTGCCCTTCGCCGTGCAGAGTCCTAGCCCGTTTTGGAACGGGACTGAGGCCCTACGCAAGCGGGAGCGGACGCGGTGGATTTTGACCTTACGGAACGCCAGTCTTTTTTCCGCGACCGGGTGCGCGAATTCATCGAAACCAACGTCCGCCCGCGAGTCGGGGACATTAAGAAAGAGCTGGAGTCCGGCGACCGCTGGCAGCCGCTGGAGCTGATCGAGAGCCTGAAGCCCAAGGCGCGGGCCGCGGGCCTGTGGAACCTGTTCATGCCCCCGGGCGGCGCTCTCAGCCACGTCGACGAGAGCTTCGAGTTCGAAGGCGAGCAGCTCACCAACCTCGAATATGCGCTGTGCGCCGAGGAGATGGGGCGAATCCTCTGGTCGAGCGAAGTATTCAACTGCTCCGCGCCGGACACCGGCAATATGGAAGTGCTCCACCGCTATGGGACTCGCGAGCAGAAGGACCAGTGGCTCGCGCCGCTGATGCGCGGGGAAATCCGCTCGGCCTTCCTCATGACCGAGCCGGGCGTCGCCTCGTCCGACGCGACCAATATCGAATGCCGGATCGAGCGCGACGGCGACGACTATGTCATCAACGGCCGCAAATGGTGGTCGTCAGGCGCGGGCGATCCGCGCTGCAAGGTCGCCATATTGATGGGCAAGACCGACACCGAGGCGCGCAAGCACCAGCAGCAGTCGATGGTGCTGGTGCCGATGGATGCCGAAGGCATCACTGTCCACCGCGCGCTGACCGTCTATGGCTATGACGACGCGCCCCACGGCCACATGGAAATCAGCCTGAAGGATGTTCGCATTCCGGCCTCGAACCTGCTGCTCGGCGAGGGGCGAGGGTTCGAGATTGCGCAGGGCCGGCTGGGCCCGGGGCGCATCCACCACTGCATGCGCACCATCGGCGCGGCCGAAGAAGCGCTCGGCCTGATGGCGAAGCGGCTCCAGTCTCGCGTGGCCTTCGGCAAGCGCCTGTCCGAGCATAGCGTCTGGGAGCAGCGCGTCGCCGAGGCGCGGATCGAGATCGACTGCACGCGCCTGCTTTGCCTCAAGGCGGCGGACATGATGGACAAGGCCGGCAACAAGGCCGCCAAGGCCGAGATCGCGATGATCAAGGTCAAGGCGCCGAACATGGCGCTGAAGGTGATCGACGACGCGATCCAGGCGCATGGCGGGGCAGGGGTCAGCCAGGATACGCCGCTGGCCTCGAGCTGGGCCGGCATCCGCACGCTCCGCCTCGCCGACGGACCGGATGAAGTGCACAACCGCTCGATCGCGCTGATCGAGTTCGCGAAACATTTGCCCGCATCCTCCCCGGCAGTTGCCGGGGAGGGGGACCATGCGAAGCATGGTGGAGGGGTTCTTCAGCGTTGACCTACAAGAACCCCTCCACCGCCTTCGGCGGTCCCCCTCCCCGAGAAATCTCGGGGAGGATGAGATGACCATCCCCCGCTTTTTCGACCTGTCCGGCAAGGTAGCGATCGTCACAGGTTCGTCGCGGGGCATTGGTC
>CBFGLY010000308.1:0-2113 GCA_965649725.1 uncultured Sphingomonas sp. | reverse complement strand
ATCAGCTTGCGCTGGCGGTCGCGGGTGCGAAGCTCGATCGACCAGTCGGTCTCGCTCGACGCCCGGTCGGCAATGTCCGGTTCGCGCAGGGAATCCGCCTGGAGCTGCGCCATGGTCGCGCGGCTTTCCTCGACGATCGACTCTTTCCAGTCCCTCAGTTTCTGGAGGAAATAGGCGCGCTGCTCGGCGCACATGAATTCCTCGCTATCCGAAGGCCGATAATCGTCGGACAGCAGAATCTGGTCGAATTGTTCGAAACCGTAGAGGTCTTTTAGAGCGGTAGCCATTCACACCCTCCCCGATACAAGCGACTGCCGCCGCCGCGACCGGGCCACCGGTAACGGCCGGAGGCAAATACACAGGACTTTCCCGATACTTAGCTCGGACAAGCCGGTATCCCCAACGCGCTCATAGTTAAGCGCGCTCGCCTTAACAAGAACTGACCGGCAGCTTGCCAATTTAACTGTGGATTGTTGCGGGGAAGACGCAGGTGGTTGTTTCATCGCAGCACAAACCGTTACAGCGAGCGCCATGCGCATCCTCCTGACCAACGACGACGGCATCCACGCGCCGGGTTTCGAGGTGCTGGAAGCGATCGCGGCGCGGCTGTCCGACGACATTTGGGCGGTTGCGCCGTCAGAGGAGCAATCCGGCGCCGGTCACTCCCTGACGCTCACGCGTCCGATCCGCTTGAGGCGGCATGGCGAGCGCCGCTTCTCGGTCAATGGTACGCCGACCGACGCGGTGATGATGGCGCTGGCCCACATCATGAAGGATTCGCCGCCCGACCTCATCCTGTCGGGCATCAACCGCGGCGCCAATCTCGCCGAGGACGTGACCTATTCGGGAACCGTCTCGGCGGCGATGGAAGGCGCCCTGGCCGGCGTTCCGTCGATCGCCCTCAGCCAGGCCTATTCGCGCGAAGGCATGGGCGACACGGTACCCTTCGCCGCCGCCGAAATATGGGCGGAGCGCGTGTTGCGGCCCCTGATCGACGCGCCCTTCCCGCCGGGAGGATTGGTCAACGTCAACTTCCCGGCGCTTCCGCCCGATGCCGTCAAAGGCATCCGCGTTTGCAGCCAGGGCATTCGCGATTACGGCCGTCTTCGAATCATCGAACGGACCGACCCGCGCGGCTATCGCTATTATTGGTTCGGGCTCGCGCCCGTCGTCGAAACTCCCGGCCACCAAACCGACGTCGAGGTCATTGCCGACGGCTATGTCGCGGTCACGCCGCTGCATCTCGACCTTACTCACGGACCCTCGCTCGATACGCTTCGGAGCAAGTTCGACGCGGCAGCAGGTTCATAACCCGACGCGACGCTCAAGGCATCTTCTTCAAATCCGGCTCGACCCAGGCCCGTCGTGCCTCGACGCTCATCAGCCGATCCTTCGACCAGAATCGAAGCGGCCAGTCGCGCCGGCCCATCGGCGACATCAGCAGCTCGTTGACCAGCTCGTGGATCGGGCGGCTCGCGTCGGCTTCTTCGAGGAACAACCGAACGCCGCGCAAATAGGCTCGCGTGATCGTGTCGTGATAGCCCTGCGTGTCGTCGTTCACCCCACCCACGCTTTCATTGTAGCGGCGGATGAGACCGGGCAGTTCGGCATCCAGGTCGATCTCCGGATGCTTGAGGATCAAATAGGTCGTCGCGGCGAGATGGGCCTCGTGCGTCCATTCTTCACGCGGCAGGTCGCGCGCAAGTAGCCCCTCACCCACTCGGGCGACGGCTTCGTCGGACAGGAAATGGCGTACTGGAAATTCGGTCATCGATCGGACTTTCTGGGAAGAGGAAGCCCGATCGATCGACCGGGCAATCAGGCGGCTGCCGTCACTTGCGGCCCCGATTGTCGGACACCCTCGTCCACATGATCCGCGAACTCGGCGAAATTCTCGACGAACAGGTCGACGAGCTTCGCCGCGGTACGGTCGTAATCTTCCTTGTCCGCCCAGGTCGAACGCGGGTCGAGGATCGACGTGTCGACGCCCGGCACCGCAACCGGCACTTCGAAGCCGAAGTTCGGGTCCTTGCGGAACTCGACGTTGTTCAGGCTGCCGTCGAGCGCCGCATTGAGCAGCGCCCTGGTTTCCTTGATCGGCATGCGCTTGCCG
>CBFGLY010000307.1:0-2123 GCA_965649725.1 uncultured Sphingomonas sp. | reverse complement strand
GTCGCCCGCCTCGCCAAGGCGAGCCTGACCTATGCCGGCGGAGCGGAATATATCGCGTGGAAGATCAACCGGCATGCCGGGACGTCGATCGAGCTCAAGCCCTGGCAGAAGCGGCATCCGCTGCTGGCGGCGATCAGCCTGCTGCCGAAATTGTTGAGGTCGGGCGCGATCCGCTAGAGCGGGACAGGGCCGCAGCCACGGCGCCGGCCAATGTGCTGACGGTGAACGGCTTTCGAAGCAGGTCGTAGCCGACAAGGTCGTCGCCTTCGCCCTCGCCGACGTAGCCGGTGACGAACAGCACAGCGATGTCGGGCCGCCGCGCCTTGATCTCGCGGACCATTTCGGGGCCGGTCATTTCGGGCATGATCACGTCGGAGATGACCAGGTCGAACTCCATGCTGTCGAACAGCGCCAGCGCCTCGGACCCGCCCGAGCAGGCGATCGGTTCATAGCCCAGGTCTTCCAGCGCTCCGACCGTCGCGGTCCGGACACGCGAGTCGTCCTCGACCAGCAGGATGCGGGCTCCGGGCACGGTGATGTCCTTGTCCGCCTTACCCTGCATCGCCGGATGGGCCCGAACGTTGCTCGCGGCGGCCTCGGTTCGGGGAAGATAGATCGAAACCGTCGTGCCCTTGCCGACTTCGCTGTCGATCCCGACCTCGCCGCCCGACTGATGGGCAAAGCCGAACAGCTGAGACAGGCCCAGGCCCGTCCCCTTGCCGACGGCCTTGGTCGTGAAGAAAGGCTCGAACGCCCGCTCCTTCACTTCGGCCGTCATTCCGCAGCCATTGTCGCTGACCTCGATGCACAGATAATCGCCGGCGCGAATGTCTCCGACCTGGTTGGCGGCCATGCGGATGTTGTGAGAGCGGATGGTCAGCTTGCCGGTCCCGTCCATCGCGTCCCGCGCGTTGACCGCCAGGTTGACGATCGCATTTTCGAGCTGATGCGGATCGACGAAGACCGGCCAGGCATCGGACGCCAGGTCGGTTTTCACCTCGATCCGCTCGCCGAGCGTGCGGTCGAGCAGCTCGCTCATCCCGCCGATCAGATTGGCGCTGTCGACCCGCTCCGGAAGCAGCGGCTCCGACCTCGCAAAGGACAGCAGCCGGCGGGTCAGCGCGGCGGCGCGAGTGGCGCCCTCCATCGCGTTGGTCAGGTGACTCATCACCTCGCGCCGCGGACCGTTGAGCCGGCGCCGCGCAAGGTCGATGCCGCCGACGACCACGGCCAGCATATTGTTGAAGTCGTGCGCGATCCCGCCGGTCAGCTGGCCGACCGCCTCCATTTTCTGGACCTGGCGGAGCTGAGCCTCGGCCGCCTTGCGATCCTCGGCCTCCGCCTTCAGCGCCTGGTTGGCCTCCCACAGCTCCTGGGTCCGGTCGCGAACCGCCTCTTCCAGCTTCTCGGCTCGTTCGAACTCATTTTCCGCTTCCTTGCGGGCTGCCGCGTTGAGCCGAAGGGCCTGCACCGCGATATAGCCCATGAAGATGGCGAACAGGCCGACGATGACCCCCAGCCAGGACAGATAATCGGTCAAACGGTCCGCTTCGGCGGAGAAGAACTGCGTTTCCTTGATCTTGTCGGACAGCGCGGCGCGCTCGGCGTCGGCGATCTGCGCCAGCTTGACCCGCACGTCCTTGCCGATGTCCTCGGCGGTGGTGATGTAGAACCAATAGTTGAGGCCATAGGCCTTCTGGCGCGACTGGACGTAGCGGGCGACGGTCGCGAATTGCTCGCCACGCTTGTCGAACAGCTTGCGAAGCTCGTCGGCCCGGCGCTGCTGGTCCGGGTCGTTGCCGAGCGACCGCTCCAGTTGCGCGATCTGCTGTTCCGCGAGACGCCATTGCGCATAATAGCGGCTTCCCGTTTCCCGGCTTTCGTCGAGCGCATAGCGGCCGACGGCGGCCTCGGCCCGGGCCACGCTGGCGTCGATCGTCCGGGTTAAAAGGGTCACGTCATAGGCGTGGCGCTCCGCCTGAAGCGCCTGGTCGCGGGCTGTATTGGTGATGGCGACCAGCACGACCATGCCGAGCAGGACCAGGGTCGCGACCAACGCGACCGCAGCGGCACCGCCCCGGCGCCAGTCGAAGCGCTGTTCGTCCCCCGGCGTCATGGCGTCA
>CBFGLY010000306.1:0-2134 GCA_965649725.1 uncultured Sphingomonas sp. | reverse complement strand
GGCCGAGCTTCACCTCGGGAACGCCCAGCTTCGCGTCACGAACCGCGACGCGATAGTGACAGCCGAGAGCCACTTCGAGGCCCCCGCCCAGCGCGGTGCCGTGGATCGCGGCGACAACCGGCTTGGAGCAATTCTCGATCGTGTCGACCACGCTCGGCAGCCAGGGCATGACCGGCGGCTTGCCGAACTCGGTGATGTCCGCGCCGGCGAAGAAGGTCTGGCCCTCGCAGCGGATGACGACCGCCTTGATCGCCTCGTCGCCCTCGGCCTCCTCGATGGCCGCGACGAGGCCCTGCCGAACCGCCGCGCCGAGCGCGTTCACCGGCGGGTTGTTCGAGGTGACGACCAGCACGTCGCCGTGGCGCTGCGTGGAAATCGGGCTGGTGGTGGGCTTGTCGATGACGTCGGTCATGTCGCGGTCCGTCCGTAGCTTTGGTGATTGAAAGGATGGGATGAGCTGAGGCCGCCATCGACGACGATGGCCTGCCCATTGACGTAGCTCGCCTCGTCCGAGGCTAGGAACAGCGCCGCATTGGCGATTTCGATCGGCGCGCCGCCGCGCTTGAGGGGATTCAAATGGCCGATCTTGTCTTCCTGGCCCTTGGCGCGGGCGCGGTCGAAGATGAATTCGGTCATGCCGGTCTCGATCAGGCCCGGGCAGATGGCGTTGACCCGGATGTTGGAGCCGACCAGCTGGGTCGCGGCGACCTTCACCAGGTTGATGACGCCCGCCTTGGACGCCGAATAGGCCGGACCGCCTGCTCCCGAGCGAAGCCCCGCGACGCTGGCCGTGCAGATGATCGACCCGCCGCCCCGCTCCTTCATGTGCGGAGCGGCATATTTGATCGCCAGGAACGGCCCGATCAGATTGACGCGCAAAATCTCGGCCCAGTCGGCCGCGCTCTGCTCGAAAATCGACGCGAAGCCGCCGGAAATCCCGGCATTGGCGAAGAAGATGTCGAGCCCGCCATGCTCCCGGACCGTCTGCTCGACCAGGGTGGCGACATCGTAATCGAACCCCGCGTCGCATTCGACATCCGCGCCCTTCACGTCCGCGCCGACGACGGTCGCACCCACGCTGCGGAACAGCTCGACCGTCGCCTTGCCGATGCCGGAACCGGCGCCCGTGACGATGGCGATTTTTCCCGTGAGCCTCACAGGCCGATCCCGATCGTGCTGCCGCCATCGACGACCATCGCCTGGCCGGTCATGAAGGTCGAAGCGGGCGAGGCGAGATAGACAGCCGCTCCGGCAATCTCGTGCGGCTCGCCGATACGGCGGAGCGGCGTCCCGCGAGTCACCGCCTTCAGCGTGTCCGGGTTCTCCCACAGGGCGCGGGCGAAATCGGTCTTCACCAAACCGGGCGCGATGCAATTCACGCGGACGCCCCTGGGGCCGAACTCGGCAGCAAGATTGCGGGCGAGCTGGAAGTCGGCCGCCTTGCTGATGTTATAGGCTCCGATCGTCGTCGAGCTGGTCAGGCCTCCGACCGAGCTGACGATGATGATCGAGCCCTCGCCGCGCTCCAGCATTTCCGGCGCGACCATGCTGATCAGCCAGTGGTTGGCGATGACGTTGTTGTCGAGGATCTTGCGGAATTGATCGTCCGTGATCCCGGCCATCGGTCCGTAATAGGGATTGGACGCGGCGTTGCAGACGAGGACGTCGATCCGGCCGAACCGGCTGCGCGTTTCGTCGACGAGGTTCTGGAGCGCCTCCTTGTCCGAAATGCTCGCCGCGACGGCAATCGCGGTTCCTTCGCCATGCTGCGCGTTGATGGCATGGGCGACCTCGTCGCAGGCGTCCTGCTTGCGGCTGGAGATGACGACCTTCGCGCCATGGTCGGCCAGTGCAGCGGCAATCGCGAGACCAATGCCCCGCGACGAGCCGGTGACGATGGCGACCTTGCCTGTCAGGTCGAACAGGCGGGGGATGGTCATATCTGCGTTCCCCGGCGAAGGCCGGGGTCCAGGCGCCCGGAGGGCGAAAGCCGCTGAATGAAGGAGGAAAATCGCTTCGCGATTCCTGGGCCCCGGCCTTCGCCGGGGAACAGATTAGTGCTCATCCCAGCGCCTCCGCATGTTTCGCGAACTCGATCAGCGCGATCGAGCGGTTGTGCACTTCATCCGGTCCG
>CBFGLY010000305.1:0-2135 GCA_965649725.1 uncultured Sphingomonas sp. | reverse complement strand
AAGGGAAGGAGCGTCTCGCTCATGGCAGCTTCAGGTTCCATGCCGATAATTTGATGCCCGGGCAAGCGGCCGGGACGGTCAGGCAAGAGGAACTATCGCCGTTTGCCGCCGTTCCAAACCGCATATCAGCCCACCATCGTTGGAGATTATTCATGCGTCGCATCACCATGCTGACTGCCCTCATCCTGTCGGGCGCCGTCGTCACCGCCGCTTGCACGACGGATCCCTACACCGGCCAGCGCCGGATCAATAACACCGCCGTCGGAATCATCGGGGGCGCCCTGGGCGGCTATTTGCTGGGCGACCTTGTCGGAGGTCATGGCGACCGGACGGAGAAAGTGATCGGGGCCGGGATCGGCGCCATCGCCGGCGGCGCGGTCGGCGCCTACATGGACCGTCAGGAGGCCGATCTTCGCCGGCAGACCGCCGGGACCGGAGTGGACGTCATCCGCCAGGGCGACGACCTCATCCTGCGGATGCCGTCGGGCATCACCTTCCCGGTCGACAGCTCCGCGATCCAGCCGGAGTTTCGTTCGACACTCGATGGCGTCGCGCAAACGCTTGCAAGCTACAACCAGACCTACATCGACGTTTTGGGCCATACCGATTCCACCGGCACCGATGCCTATAACCAGGCCCTCTCCGAACGCCGGGCCCAGTCGGTCGCCGACTATCTCGCCATGCGCGGAGTCGCCCGCGCCCGCATGGGCATCCGCGGATATGGCGAGACCCAGCCGATCGCCTCGAACGAAACCGAGGAAGGCCGCGCGCAGAACCGCCGGGTCGAGATCAAGGTCGTCCCGGTCACCCAGCCCGGATATTGATCAGGATCGGCGGGTGGCGAAGAAGCTCTTGAGCTGAGCGGCGGCTTCTTCGTCACCGATGCCGCCAAGCACGTCCGGGCGGTGGTGGCAGGTGGGCTGGGAGAAGACCCGGGCCCCATGGACGACGCCGCCGCCTTTGGGGTCTTCGGCAGCGAAACGGAGAGCCTCCAGTCGCGCCAAGGCGATTGCGCCCGCGCACATCGCGCAGGGCTCCAGCGTCACCCACAAGGTGCAGCCATCCAGCCGGGCCCGGCCAAGCCTGGTCGCCGCGTGGCGAATGGCGACCATTTCGGCATGGGCCGTCGGATCCAGGCTCCCGCGCATCGAATTGCGGGCCTCGGCGATGATTTCGCCGTCGAGGGTGATGACCGCGCCGACCGGCACTTCTCCCGCCTCCGCCGCTACTGAGGCAAGGTCGAGCGCCCGGCGCATCGGCGGCGGCAGCGGAAAGGCCATCATCGGTTCACCGCTAGCGTCGGGCGACGCCGCTGTCATGCCCTGGAGGCGCTTGATCAATATGTCATCGGGCGGCGTTCTGACTGGCCTCCTCGCCCGCCTCGCGCACTTCGACGGTCGGAACCTTCACCGTCGCGGAATCGCGTTTCACCTCCACCTTCGGAACCGCAACATTGGCTTCGCGGCTGCCAACCCCGATCGAACCCGTCTCCACTTCGAACTGCGGCGATTGGCCCCCTTCCGCGCGAATCGCTCCATCCCCCGCTTCCACGGAGGGCACCGTTGCCGGCCGCGTCTGGGAAATATTGATCAATCCGGTCTGGATTGCCGCGATCAGCGCGACCACTGCAATGATAAGAATGAGCAGGACGGCACGCATGATCTTCTCCCCGGATCGCCAAAGCTGATGGGCCAACGCGTGATGAACGGTCGGGTTGCCGACATTTATCCCGCGGCATCGGCGACGGTTGACGGATTGGCGCTCCTTGAGTAGGTGGCGGCGCTTTCCGGGCGCACTCACGCGTCCACCCCATGATTAGGATTTGACCGATGTCGCGCGTTTGCGAGCTGACCGGCAAGGGCCGGCAGGTGGGCAACAATGTTTCCCACGCCAACAACAAGACCAAGCGGACGTTCCTGCCGAACCTGCAGAACGTGACTTTGATGTCGGAATCGCTCGAGAAGAGCATCAAGCTCAAGGTCTCGACCCACGGCCTGCGCTCGGTCGAGCATGTCGGCGGCCTCGATAACTGGCTGGCCAAGACCAGCGAGGACAAGCTGTCGCCCCGCGCTGCCAAGCTGAAGCGCGAGATCGCCAAGAAGGCGAAGGCGGCCGCCGCCTAACCTATTTGCCGC
>CBFGLY010000304.1:0-2138 GCA_965649725.1 uncultured Sphingomonas sp. | reverse complement strand
AGGTCGAGGCGATGGTGCCCGAATTCAACAATATCCTCGGTTGGGTCGAGCAGCTCGGCGAGGTCGACACCGACGGCGTCGAGCCGCTCACCGCCGTCATCGACAACCACCTCCGCCTTCGCGACGACGTGGTGAACGACGGCAATATCCGCAGCGATGTGCTGAAGAACGCGCCGGACGCGCAGCACGGCTTCTTCGCGGTGCCGAAGGTGATCGAATAGTGTCTCTGAACCTCAAGACGATCGCCGAGCTTCGCGATGGCTTCCGCGCCGGTGAGTTCAGCGCGCGCGAGATTGCCGAGAGCTTCAACGCCGCCGTGGAAGCGGGCAGGGCGCTCAACGCCTACACCGTCGAGACGCCGGATGCGGCGCTGGCGGCGGCGAACGCGGCCGACGAAGCGCGGCAGTCCGGCGATCTTCGGCCGCTGTCGGGCATTCCGCTGGGCATCAAGGATTTGTTCGCGACCGAGGGCGTCGACAGCACCTCGGGCTCGAACATTCTCAAGGGCTTCAAGCCGCCCTACGAAAGCACCGTCTCGGGCAAGCTCAAGGCGGCGGGCGCGGGGATGCTGGGCAAGCTCAACATGGACGAGTTCGCGATGGGCTCGTCGAACGAAACCAGCGCCTACGGACCGGTCATCAGCCCGTGGAAGCGCAACGACGGCGGCAATGCCGCACTGACGCCGGGCGGAAGCTCGGGCGGATCGGCTGCTGCGGTCGCGGCCGGGCTTGCGCCGGGCGTCACCGGAACGGACACGGGCGGGTCGATCCGCCAGCCCGCGGCCTTCACCGGCATTACCGGCATCAAGCCGACCTATGGGCGCTGCTCGCGCTGGGGGATCGTGGCGTTCGCAAGCTCGCTCGACCAGGCGGGGCCGATGGCGCGGACGGTGCGCGATTGCGCCATCCTGCTTGAGAATATGTGCGGCTTCGATCCCAAGGACGCGACCTCGCTCGACCTGCCGGTGCCCAACTGGGAAGCGGGATTGTCGAGCGATCTCAAGGGCAAGAAGGTCGGCATTCCCGCCGAATATCGGATCGACGGCGTGCCGGAAGAGATTGATGCGTTGTGGGACAAGGGCGTCGGGTGGCTTCGCGACGCGGGCGCGGAACCGGTCAAGATCAGCCTGCCGCACACTAAATATGCGCTTCCGACCTATTACATCATCGCTCCGGCCGAGGCCTCGTCGAACCTCGCCCGCTATGACGGTGTCCGTTACGGGCTGCGCGAGGCGCCGGAGGGCGGCAACCTCGATGCCATGTATGCCGCGACGCGTGCCGCGGGGTTTGGGGCGGAGGTCCGGCGGCGGGTCATGATCGGCACCTATGTGCTGTCGGCCGGCTTCTACGACGCCTATTTCACCAAGGCGCAGAAGGTGCGGACGCTGATCAAGCGCGACTTTTCGCAGGCGTTTACCGAGTGCGACTTCATCCTGACTCCAACCGCGCCCTCGGCGGCGTTCGGGCTTAACGAGAAAATGTCGGACCCGCTGGCAATGTACTTGAACGACGTGTTCGCGGTACCGGCGAGCCTCGCTGGCCTTCCGGCCATGTCGGTGCCGGGCGGGCTCGACAGCCAGGGCCTGCCGCTCGGGCTACACCTGATCGGCAAGGAGCTGGATGAGCAGGGCGTGCTGAACGCCGGCCTGGCGATCGAGGAGCGCGCCGGATTTACGGCTCGGGCGGAGAAGTGGTGGTGATGAAGATCGCACCAACATCGGTTCGCCCTGAGCTTGTCGAAGGGCTGCCTTTTTCTTTTTACGCCGGTTTGAGGGAAGGACAGTCCTTCGACAGGCTCAGGACAAACGGTGTGTTTTATGGCTGACGTGTCGACACCCTATCGCATCAAAGGCGAAACCGGTGACTGGGAGGTCGTGATCGGCCTCGAGGTCCATGCCCAGGTCGTCTCGAACGCCAAGCTCTTCTCCGGTGCCGCGACCGCTTTCGGGGCGGAGCCCAACACGCAGGTGTCGCTGATCGACGCCGCGATGCCGGGCATGCTTCCGGTCCCAAACCGCGAATGCATTCGGCAGGCCGTGCGGACCGGCATGGCGATCGAGGCGAAGATCAACAAATGGTCGCGCTTCGACCGGAAGAATTATTTCTACGCCGACTTGCCCCAGGGATACCAGATTTCGC
>CBFGLY010000303.1:0-2147 GCA_965649725.1 uncultured Sphingomonas sp. | reverse complement strand
ACGACGAAATGGATTTCGCCGAGGCCGTCGCGAAGCGGGATGCGTTGCTGGCGCTGGTCTAGGTTCCTCCCTGCCGCGAAGCGGCGGGGAGGGGAACCGCCGAAGGCGGTGGAGGGGTAATGGAATTGACTTCATCTACCCCTCCACCATGCTTCGCATGGTTCCCCTCCCCACGAGCTTTGCTCGCAGGGAGGAACTCGCTTAGGCTCCCGAATCATGGGGGAAGAATCCGAGTTTTTCGTAGCGCCGCTACGTGACGACGATGCGCTGAACCTCAGCCTCGACGGCTGGGAAGGGCCGCTCGACCTGCTGCTGAACCTGGCGCGCGCGCAGAAGGTTGACCTCACGCAAATCTCGATCCTGGCGCTGGTCGAGCAATATCTCGCCTATATCGAGGGCGCGCGGACGCTCCGGCTGGAGATCGCGGCCGATTATCTCGTGATGGCGGCCTGGCTGGCCTATCTCAAAAGCTGCCTGCTCCTTCCCAAAGACCCGGAGATCGACCCGTCGCCGGAAGAGCTTGCGCTCCGCCTTCAGTTGAGGTTGCAGCGTCTCGACGCGATGCGGGAGGCCGGGGCCCGGCTGATGGGCCGCGACCGGCTTGGCCGCGACGTGTTCGCCCGCGGCAAGCCGGAGGGCCTCAGGATCGTCCGCAAGTCCGATTGGCAGGCGAGCGCGTTCGACCTGTTCGCCGCCTATGGGCGCGTTCGGGCGCGCACCCAGCCGGCTCTCCACGTCGTCGCGCATCGCGCCGTGATGACTCTCGAGGACGCGATCCAGCGCGTTTCGGCGCTGATCGGTCAGGCGCTCGACTGGACGACGCTCGAGGCCTTCCTGCCGGCGACGGCCGATCCGCAATATCGCAAGTCCGCGCTGGCGAGCAGCTTCGTCGCCGCGCTCGAACTGGCACGACAGGGCCGGCTGGAGCTTGAGCAGGATGGGGCATTCGCTGACCTCATGGTGCGAAGAGCAGCTTGATGGACGAGTTCGTTCGCGCCGTCGAAGCGGCCGTCTTCGCCTCCTCCGAGCCGCTCACCGTCGAGGAAATCGTCGCCTATGCCGGCGAGGGCGATGTCGCGGCGGCCCTGGCGGACCTCGCCGAGCGATACGCCGGGCACGGCATCGAACTGGTCGAACGGGGCGGGCGCTGGCATTTCCAGACCGCGCCGGACCTGGCGCACATCCTCCGCCGCACCCGCGAGGACCCGCGCCGGCTGTCGCGAGCCGCGACCGAAACCCTGGCGATCATCGCCTATCACGAACCCGTCAGCCGGGCCGAGATAGAGGCCATCCGCGGCGTGCAAATCTCCAAGGGGACGCTCGACGTGCTGATGGAGGCGGGCTGGGTCAAGACGGCGGGCAGGAGGGAAGCGCCGGGAAGGCCGCTCTTATATGCGACCACGCCCGACTTCCTGACCCACTTCGGCCTCGGCTCGCGCCGCGACCTTCCGGGCATCGACGATCTGAAAGCCGCTGGGCTGCTCGATCCGCTCGACGAAGCTGCGCTTCAGCTTCAACTGGAAAATGAGGGCGAGGAAGACTAACTAGGCCTCGAAAGTCCCTTTATCGGAGTCCCCTCATGGGCGGTTTCAGCCTTTGGCATATTCTCATCTTCGCGATCATCCTGCTGCTCGTGTTCGGCGGCAATCGCTTCTCCAACATGATGGGGGACGTGGCCAAGGGGCTGAAAAGCTTCAAGCAGGGCATGGCCGAGGACGATGAAAAGCCGCGGCAGCAGGATCCCCGTCAAATCCCTCAGCAGCCGATCGACGTTACGCCCCGTGCATCGGACAGCGTGACTCCGCCGCCTCCGCCGCCGCCGAGCGACGACAGCAACCGCTAGGAATCTCCTCGCGCCATGTTCGGCGTCGACACATCCGAACTTCTGGTCGTCGCCATCGTGGCCCTGCTGTTCATCGGGCCCAAGGACCTTCCGCGCGTGATGATGACGATCGGTCGCTGGATCGGCCGGATGCGCGGCTATGCGCGCCATTTCACCGCCGGGGTCGAAAACGTCATCCGCGAAGCCGAGCTGGAGGAAATGGAAAAGAAATGGCGGGAAGAAAATCAGCGGATTCTCGCGCAATTTCCTGCGGACGGCCATTATCCGGAACCCGTCCCGAGCGGAGCCGAAGGGCCTGAAACGC
>CBFGLY010000302.1:0-2153 GCA_965649725.1 uncultured Sphingomonas sp. | reverse complement strand
TGGAAGCCCGGATCTTCCTCGATCGCCGCCGCGATCGCCTTGCCCATTCGGCCCTCGGGCGCGAACAGGGCGATGCGGACGGGTTGCTGATCGGTGCGCATCGCGGAGTGATGCAGGATGCGTCAGCGCGGCGCAATGCCCAGCCGCTGCTGCAGGGCGAGGGCTGCCGCCGGCGCGCGGAGCTTCGCGCCATTGATCATGAAGACATAGCTGTCCTTGCCCCAGTTTCGGACCGTGTCGGCAAACCCGTCCAGCGCCTTGGAATTATATCCGGTTTTGAGCCTCTCGCTCATCCGTTGCAGCCGGGCGTAGCGAAAGCTGGCGGTGTCCGCGTCGATCAAGGGGAATTCGTCATCGTCGCCATAAACGACCGCCACGTCATGGTCGCGGCAGAGGTCGAAGAAGGCTTCGTCCCGGAAGCTGTCGTGGCGCGGTTCGATGACGTGGCGAAGCGGAATGCCGTCAAGCTTGGCGGGCAATAGCTTGATGAAGGACGCCATGTCTTCGCGATCGAAACTGCGCCTTGCGGCCAGCATCCGAGCAGTGGCCCGAGCTTGTCGCCAAGCGCCGCCATGCCCTGGGCAAGGAAGGTGGAAATGCCCTCGCCGGCGTCGGCCAGCTTCGGCCGCGTGACGACGAAGCGGGAGCCCTTGATGCTGAACTGGAACCCGTCGGGCACTGCCTTCGCCCAATTTTCCCAGCTCGCGGGCTTCTGACGGCCGTAGAAGGTCGCGTTGATCTCGATCGCGCCGAACCTTCGCGACGCATATTCGAGCTCGCGCTTTTGCGGCAGGCCGTCGGGATAGAAGAGCCCGCGCCACGGCTCATAGGTCCAGCCGCCGATGCCGACGCGAGTTTGTGGATTGCTCATGACGGCATCATTGCGTCAGCAAGCCGCCGGTTCCTATCCCGCCGGCGCGGCCACCTGGGGTGGTCCCGGCACCGTGACGTCCTCCACCGCCTTCCAGCCGCCATCGGCTTGCTTGCGATAGACGGTGAAATAGGTCCCGCTTTCGGTCTTGGGCTGTTTGCTCGCGGGATCGGTGTAGGTCATCGTATAATGGCCCCGGCTGGATGCCAGATCGCCGGATGCGGCGACGATGATGCGATCGCTGGCGAAGTCGACCTTCAGCGCCGGATCTCCTGCGAAACTCTTGAGGAACGCGCCGCGGCTGGCGGCGTCGGACATCAGCGCCACGCCAGGAGCGGCGAGATCCGCATCATCCTCATATTGCGCTGCTAGCCCGTCGGCGTCGTGGCGATTATAGGCCGCCATCCACGCGCTTTCCTTGGCCCGGATGGCAGCCTCCTCGGCTGCGGTGTCGACCTGTGCGGACGGAGATTTGCAGGCCGCGACGCACAGGGCCAGGACAAGTGCCAGCGATGCTGCTTTCATGATTGCCTCCTTCGGTCGCACGAGTCGGTGCGAACGCGAAACAACCACTCGGCGGCCTGCCGCGCAAGCCACGCTTACCGCAGCTGGCTGTCCTTGCTGCCTCGCCGGTTGATGGCGGAATGAACCACGGCCTTGTCGCGCTCCGACTGGCAGGCGACGCAGGTGCGAACTCCGGGAAGCGCTTCGCGGCGCTTCTTGGGAATCGGCTCGCCGCAGTCGTCGCACTCCTCCGCGCTGTCGCCGGCGGGCATTCGAAGGCGCGCAGCCTCGACCGCGTCCTTTACCGTATCGTCGATCTGGTCCTGCACCGCGCCGTCGCGGGTCCAACCACCGGCCATTGGTCCGTCCTCTCAATCGTGAAATGGGTTCTGGCTGACTAAGGTTCCAGATGTTGTAAGCGTCTGCGGATGAGCGACATCCGCAACATCGTCATCCTGACCGGCGCGGGAGTGAGCGCGGAGAGCGGGCTTGCGACCTTTCGCGGGCCGGACGGCCTTTGGGAGGGGCATCGGGTCGAGGATGTGGCGACGCCCCAGGCTTTCCTCCGCGATCCCGCATTGGTCCACTCATTCTACGACGCGAGACGGGCGCGGCTGGAGGAGGTCGAGCCCAATGCAGCGCACCGGGCGCTGGCGAAGCTCGATTCCGAATGGCCCGGCGAGCTTCTGATCGTCACCCAGAACGTCGACGATCTGCACGAGCGGGCAGGGGCGAGGCGGCTGCTGCACATGCATGGCGAGCTGGCCAGCGGCTGGTG
>CBFGLY010000301.1:0-2160 GCA_965649725.1 uncultured Sphingomonas sp. | reverse complement strand
CTCCCCGCCCCGCTTGTCCCACTCGATTTGGGCGGCCAGTCCGGCCCGGACGATCCGGTCGACATCTTTCTCGCTTGCCCAGACAACGTCGCCCACCACCAGCGAGGTATCGAAGGGCGAAACGATCTCGTCCTTCTTGCCCTTCCCCGCCCCCGTCGGCGCAGCCGACCAGCGTTTGGATTCCAGCGCCTTGAGCCGCTTCAATAGAGGCTCGCGCACGAGCGGATCGCTTAGGTCGACGCCGGCGCTGTTGACGCGGTCCGCTCCGAAAATGGCATTGGGCAGCGGGATCGCGGGGTTCCGCCGGGGAGACAGTGCGGCAAGCTCCGCTACCGGATCCCGCACCAGCGCCTCGACCGGCACGTCATCGTCCGCGATCCGGTTGACGAAGCTACTATTGGCTCCGTTCTCCAGCAGCCGGCGGACGAGATAGGCAAGCAGCTCCTTGTGGCTTCCCACCGGCGCATAGATACGGACCGGGGTCGGTTCTTCGCCGATGCCGCGCTCAAGCTTGGCAAGCTCCTCGTACAGGCCCTCGCCCATGCCGTGCAGGCGCTGGAACTCGAACGGCGTCGTTCCGGCAAGCGCCTTGACCGCGCCGATCGTATTGGCGTTGTGGGTCGCGAAGGCGGGATAGATACAGTCGCTCGCCGCGAGCATCCGCTTGGCGCAGGCGAGATAGGATACATCGGTCGCGACCTTGCGGGTGAAGACGGGATAATCGTCGAGACCGGCGACTTGCGCGACCTTGATCTCGCTGTCCCAATAAGCGCCCTTCACCAGCCGGACCATCAGCTTGCGCTTGTGCTTGCGCGCCAGCTCGACCGTCCAGTCGACCAGCGGCAGCGCCCGCTTCGAATAGGCCTGGATCGCCAGCCCGAAGCCGCCCCAGCCGTTATCGAACAGCGCATCGTCCGCGGCCAATGCCTCGATGATGTCCATCGACAGCTCGAGCCGGTCGGCTTCCTCGGCATCGATGGTGAAGTGGACGTCGGCCTTCGACGCCTTCAGCGCCAGCTCTCGAAGGACCGGAAGGATGGCGGCCTTGGCCTGCTCGGCATGGCTCCATTCGTAGCGCGGGTGGAGCGCGGACAATTTGACCGAAATGCCGGGGCTTTGGCGGAAGCCGCCCTTCGCGACCTTGCCGATCGTATCGAGCGCGTCGCCATAGGCTTTTGCGTAGCGGGCTGCGTCGGGGAAGGTCTTGGCCGCCTCGCCCAGCATGTCGAAGCTGTGGCTCCAGCCTTTCGCCTGCTCCGGCGCCGCGCGCTTCAGCGCCTCGTCGATGGTCCGGCCGAACACGAACTGGCGGCCCAGGATCTTCATCGCCTGGCTTACCGCGGTTCGGATCACCGGCTCGCCAAGACGGCCTACCGCCCGGCCGAGCGCCGCGCGCCAATTGTCGGACTTGTTGTTTGCCTCCTCCAGCACGCGCCCGGTCAGGAGCAGCGAGAAGGTCGCGGCATTGACGAAGGTCGACCGGCTGTCGCCGAGCTTCTCAGCCCAGTCGGGCCCGGACAACTTATCGGCGATCAGTTCGTCCGCCGTCTCGGCATCGGGAATCCGCAGCAGGGCCTCCGCGAGGCACATGAGCGCAATTCCTTCGTCGGAGCCAAGGTCATAGGCCTGCAGGAATGCGTCGAGCCCCGCCGCCTTATGGCCGCGAACCGCCTTGACCAGCGTCCTGGCGATCGCCGTCGCCTCGCCCGCTTGCGCCTTGGTCAATTTGGCTTGTTGGAGCCGCTCCTCGACGACCGCGTCTTCGGCGGGGCGGTAGGCGAGCCGAAGCGCAGTGCGATCGATCATCCCTGATTGCCTCTCCGCTCAGCCGGCCTGGCCGTGGCAATGCTTATATTTGCGGCCCGATCCGCACGGGCATGGCGCATTGCGGCTTTCCGGAGCGACGATGGTGTCGCCATCGGCGGTCTGTTCCGGAAGCGGCGGACGCGGGATCTGCATCGGCGGAACGCTCGACAGGATCGTACCGCCGGCATCGAAGTCGGCGGTATCGTCGTCGCCCGACAGCGGGTCGATGTGGTTGGTGATGAAGTCGGGCAGAGCGAACTCGCCAGCCATCGCTGGCATCGCCATCGGCATCGGTTCCTCGAACTGGATCTGCGCCCGCATCAGCATCCGCGTGACGTCCTCGCGGATCGCGAT
>CBFGLY010000300.1:0-2161 GCA_965649725.1 uncultured Sphingomonas sp. | reverse complement strand
AAGATGGTCCGCTTCGCGCAGAAGAGCCCCGACGGATCGCGCATCGTCTATGAAGCGCTCGGCAATTTGTGGATCGCCAATGGCGACGGCTCCGGCCCGCGCCGCCTGACTCGCGGGACCGATTTCGAAAGCTATCCCACATTTTCGCGCGACGGGCGCAGCGTGGCCTATGTCGCCTGGGACGACGACAAGGCGGGCCGGATCAAGGTCGTCGGAGTCGGTGGCGGCGAAGGGCGCATCGTCACGCCCGAGCCCGGCCATTATGTCGAGCCCGCCTTCTCGCCCGACGGCAGCCTGATCGCCTATCGCAAGACCAGCGACGGCTTCCTCACCACGCCGCTCTATGGGCGTGACCCCGGCATCTATGTCGTCCCAACCCGCGGCGGGACGGCCAAGCGCGTCGCCAAGAAGGGCTCGCAGCCGATGTGGGGCGCGACCAGCGACCGCATTTTCTTCACCGACGAAGGGGAAGAGGAAAAGCGCCTCCTGAAGTCGGTGTCGACCGCCGGGACTGACGAGGTCACTCACCTCATTTCCCAGAACGCGGCGCGCTTTGCCCTTTCGCCGGACGAGCAGTTCATCGCCTGGACCGAGCGCTACCAGGCCTATGTCATGCCGTTCGTCCGGTCAGGCCGGTCGATCGACATCGCGCCCGACGGCAAGTCGCTGCCCCAGTCGCGGGTCAGCGCCGACGCGGGCGACTGGATCCACTGGGCCGGCAACAGCCGCCAGCTCTACTGGAGCCAGGGGCCGAACCTCTACGGCCAGACGCTGGCCTCGGCCGGTGCGTTTGCCGGCGGCAAGCAGGCCGCCGCTCCGCTGGTCGCCCAGCTCGGCGTCACCGCCGACTATGCCAAGCCGACGGGAAGCATCGCCCTCACCGGCGCCCGTATCGTCACGATGAACGGCGACCAGGTCATCGAGAACGGCACCGTCCTGATCGAGGGCGACCGGATCGCCGCCGTCGGCCCGACCGCTGCGGTCACCTTCCCGGCCGGCACGCGGACGATCGACGTGACCGGCAAGACCATCATCCCCGGCCTGATCGACGCCCATTGGCACGGTGCGATGGGCAGCGAGCTGATCATCCCCAAGCAGAACTGGTTCCACGCCGCCGCGCTCGGCTACGGCGTCACCACGGTCCACGACCCGTCCAACGACACGTTCGAGATTTTCGCGGCGAGCGAATATCAGAAGGCGGGCAAGATCCTCGGTCCCCGCATCTTCTCGACCGGCACCATCCTCTATGGCGCGACCACGCCGTTCACGGTGGAGATCAACAGCTTCGACGATGCCCTGTCCCATCTCCGCCGCCTGCAGCAATCGGGCGCATGGTCGGTGAAAAGCTATAACCAGCCGCGCCGCGAGCAGCGTCAGATGATCATCGAGGCGGCGCGGCAGCTGGGCATGGAAGTTGTCCCCGAGGGCGGTTCGCTGTTCGAGATGAACATGACGATGATCGCCGACGGCCACACGACGATCGAGCACTCCCTGCCCGTCGCCAACATCTACGACGACGTTCTCCAGTTCTGGAAGGGCAGCGGCACCGCTTATACGCCGACGCTGATCGTCGCCTATGGCGGCCCCTTCGGGGAGAATTACTGGTACCAGCACACCGATGTCTGGAAGGAGCCGATCCTGTCCAAATGGGTGCCGCGCCCGCTGATCGACGCGCGATCGCGCAGGCCGGTCAAGAACCCGCCGGAAGAGGATAATGTCATCAAGATCGCAGAGGCGGCGAAGCAGGTCAGCGAGCTTGGCGTGCCGGTGTCGATCGGCGCCCACGGCCAGCGCGAAGGCCTCGGCGCGCACTGGGACATGTGGATGTTCCAGCTCGGCGGAATGAGCAATCTGGAGGCGCTCAAGACCGGGACCATCAACCCGGCCCGCGCGCTCGGCCTGGACCGCGAGCTGGGCAGCATCGAGCCCGGCAAGCTCGCCGACCTCGTCATCCTGGACGACAACCCGCTCGAGAATATCCGCAATTCGGATCATATCGCGATGACGATGCAGGGCGGCCGCCTGTTCGACAGCAACCTTCAGATCGTCGCGGGCGGAACCGGCGGCTTCAAGCCCTTCTGGTTCAACGAGCAGGCGGGAGGATCATACACCGCCGGCGTTGGGGTGGGCCTGCCGAAGGAAGCCCACGAAGAGGACTAAC
>CBFGLY010000299.1:0-2166 GCA_965649725.1 uncultured Sphingomonas sp. | reverse complement strand
GTCGGAAGGTTGGCCTTGATGACGCCGGTGATGACGTCGACCGACGGCCGCTGCGTCGCCATGATCAGGTGGATGCCCGCCGCGCGCGCCTTCTGCGCGAGCCGCTGGATCAGGAACTCGACCTCCTTGCCGGCGGTCATCATCAGGTCGGCCAGCTCGTCGACCACGACGACGATCTGCGGCAGCACCTCATATTCCAGCTCTTCGGTCTCATAGACCGGCTGGCCGGTGTCGGCATCGTAGCCGGTCTGGACCCGGCGGCCGAGGCGGGAGCCCTTGGCCCTGGCGTCGCGCACCTTGGCGTTAAAGCTGGCCAATTGGCGCACCCCGAGGCTCGCCATCATGCGATAGCGCTCCTCCATCTGCTCGACGGTCCACTTGAGCGCGCGGATCGCCTTGCCCGGCTCGGTGACGACCGGCGCGAGCAGGTGCGGGATGTCGTCGTAGATGCTGAGCTCCAGCATCTTCGGGTCGATCATGATCATCCGGCACTCGTCCGGGCTCATCCGGTACAGCAGCGACAGGATCATGCAGTTGAGGCCGACCGACTTGCCCGATCCGGTCGTGCCGGCAACCAGCAGGTGCGGCATCGGCGCGATGTCGGCAATGACGGGATCGCCGCTGATGTTCTTCCCCAGGATCAGCGGCAGGGCCATATTCTGGTCCTCGAACGCCTGGCTCCCGATCAGCTCGCGAAGACTGACGGTTTCCCGCTTCTGGTTGGGCAGCTCGATGCCGATCACGCTTCGGCCGGGGATGGTCGCGACACGGGCGGACAGGGCAGACATGTTACGGGCAATGTCGTCGGCCAGCTGGATGACGCGGCTCGCCTTGATGCCGCTCGCCGGTTCCAGCTCGTACATGGTGACGACCGGGCCGGGCCTGACCTCGACGATATCGCCGCGAACGTGGAAATCCTCGAGCACGCTCTCGAGCAGGCGCGCGTTGCGCTCCAGGCCGGCACGGTCGATCACATTCTTGCCCTTCTCGGGCGGAGCGGCGAGCAGGTCGAGCGTCGGGAGCTGGTAATTGTCGCCGAGCGCGAGGCTGGCCTGGCCCGCCGCCGCCTTGCCCTTGCGCGGATTGAGCTTGGCGGCAGGCAGGATCGCCTTGGCCGGTTCGGCGACGGCCACTGCCGGGCGTGAGCGGGGCGGAGCGGCGACGGCTTCCTCGTCGTCCGAGCGGGTCTCCCGAGTCCGTCGCGGCCGGGGCGCGCTGGACGGATCGCGCTTCAGCCTGGCGGCCGCCCATTCCTTCTCCTCGGGGCGGACTCCCAGAGCCAGCCAGCCCACCACGAACCCGCCGATGGCCAGGATCGCCATGAGCGACAAGCGCAGCGGCCCCTCGACCGCTGGATTCTTGACGAGGCCGACCGCCGCATCGACCCCATAAGCCCCGGCAAGCCCCAATGCGCCGCCATAACCGGCGGGAAGGCCCGAGACGGCCGAGCCTGCATAGAGGCCCAGCGCGATGCCGATCAGCCCGACGCCTAGCGCTGCGACCAGAATGGCCCGCCCGATCCGCCCGGTGTCGGCGCCGCGGATCATCCGGAAACCGGCCAGCGCGATCAGCGGCAGGAACAGGGCGGCGGCTGGCCCGAACAGGAACAGCAGCGCATCGCTCGAATAAGCTCCGAAGCTTCCCAGCCAGTTGGTCGGCGGCCCCCCGGCGGCGGTGGTCAGGCTCGGATCGACGCTCGAATGGGTGATCAGCGCGACACCGAGCGCAATCGACAAGGCTACCAGCGCGACGCCGAAGCTTTTGCGGACGAAGGCGCGGATCGAGGCCGACAGCGTTTCCCGCCAGTCCGGTCCCAGATCCTTCTTCTGCGCGCGCTGCGCGGCCGTCGCCATGACGTCACTTCCCCCGGCTAAATCATCTGTCTCCACATTGTGCCCGTGGCCGGACTCCCCGGCAAGACTTCCCACGCTGGCCTACGCACTCTAGGGAACAGGTGATGCAGCGAAGCGACGTAATCATCCTTGGCGGCGGGCTGGTCGGGCTGGCGCTCGCGGCCGCGCTCGACGCGAGCGGCCTCTCCTGCACGGTCATCGATCCCGCCGATCCCGAAGCGCGCAAGGACGCCAGGTTCGACGGCCGGACCAGCGCTCTGTCCTCCTCGTCGAAGCGCATGTTCGACACGATCGGGATCAGCGAACATTTCCC
>CBFGLY010000298.1:0-2182 GCA_965649725.1 uncultured Sphingomonas sp. | reverse complement strand
TATCGCGAAGGCAGCGCCAGGGGCCGGATCATCGCTCCGATCGGACCCGATACGGAGCTGCAGCTCGGCGGTTTCGCCTTTGCCGATCGCCGCAATCGCGGCGTGCCGTTCACGCAAAACCGGACGAGGGGCCATGACGGATCGGTCCGCCTGGTCGGCACGGGAAGATGGCAATGGTCCGCGCTCGGCTATGCCCAATGGCGGGATTTGCGCAGCAGCTTCGCAAGCGTCGCCGACGAGCGCGATTCCGCCTCGCGAGTCTCGTTGCAGCACGTCCCCTCGACGGGTTGGGGCGCCGGGTTCGAGCTCAGGCCTCCGCTGACGAATATCGACGTTCGCGCCGGCGCGGACCTTCGGTCTACGCGGGGAGAATCGCGGGAATTGTTCGCCTTCGCCGACGGCGACCCGACCCGCCGCCGGCGGGCTGGCGGCCGGAGCGCGACCCAGGGCCTGTTCGCCGAGGCCAGCGTCAAGCAGGGCCCGGTCACCGTCAGCGGCGGCGTCCGGCTCGACCATTGGCGCATTTCCAGGGGCGAGCTGGTCGAACGGCCGCTGGCCGGCGGTCCTCCGACACGCGACGACCATTATCCCTCGCGCTCGGGCTGGCAGCCGACGGCGCGGCTTGGCCTCGTCGCCGATCTTTCGGACCGCACGAGCTTCAGGGCGGCAGCCTATCGGGGCTGGCGGCTTCCCGCGCTGAACGAATTGTTCCGGCCTTTCCGTGCCGGCGCCGACGCGACCGCGGCGAACGCGCTGCTCGACCCGGAGACGCTTACCGGGGTCGAAGCGGGGCTGGATTACCGGGCCGATGGCGTCGAGGCGTCGCTGACCGCCTTCGCCAACCGGCTTTCGGGTGCGATCGCCAACGTCACGCTGGGGCACGGTCCGGGCATCTTCCCCGGCGTGGGATTCGTCGCCGGCGACTATCGCCAGCGGCAGAATTTGGACGCGGTGCGGGTCCTCGGGCTGGAAGCGGCGGGCAGTCTGCGCCGAGGCCGCTGGACGTTCGAGCTCGGGGCCAGCCTGACGCGCGCCAGGGTCCGCTCAGACGGCCCCGCGGCGGCCCTCGACGGTCTTCGGCCGGCGCAAACTCCGGCGCTGGCCCTTAGCGCTGGGCTGGGTTGGGAAGATGAGGGGCGGGCGGCCAAGATCGTCGCCCGTCACGTCGGCCCGCAATATGAGGACGACCTCAACCGGCAGAAGCTGCCGTCCGCGACCACGGTGGACGCGTTCGCCGCATGGCCCTTGACCGGCCGCCTGCAACTGATCGCCCGCGGAGAAAATCTGCTCGACGAAAGGGTCGTCGCCGGAATCGGCGACGATGGCGCGGTCGAGCGCTCGACGCCCAGGACCCTATGGATCGGAATTCGCTTCCATCCGCGATGATCGTGCGCGCGGGCTTAGGGGCGAATGTCGTGAAAAAGGACGGATGGTGGAGCCGAGGGGGATCGAACCCCTGACCTTCGCAATGCCATTGCGACGCTCTCCCAGCTGAGCTACGGCCCCGTCCGGAAATCCCATCAAAGCAGACTTGATGGGCTCCTGTGGACGCGCCCTTTAGGGGATGCTTTCCCGTCTGCCAACGGGAAAAACACCGCCCAGGACGCTATCTTTTAATTCTCGTCGTCCTCGTCGCCCTTGGCAACGCCCAGGTCGTCGTCGCCGGTCGACAGATCGACCTCGTCGTCCGCGCTCGGCTCTTCGTCCTCGTCGGGGACCAGGTCCTCGGCGCCCAGATCCTCGTCGGTTTCCTTTTCCTTCTCCGGCTGAGCCGCTTCGAAGGGCAGGGGCTGCTTCGACTTCAGCACCGGCTCGGGGATGAAGCTGGTCTCGCAAGCGATGCAGACCACGGGGTCTTCCTTGCCGAGATCATAGAAACGGGTCGAGCATTTGGGGCAAGTGCGCTTGGTGCCCCATTCGGGTTTGACCACGGGTCATTTCTCCAAGAAATTCAAGGCGCGGAACGCGGCCATTCGCCGTCCGGCCCGCAAAAGTGGGCGCGCCTTGCCATAGGTGCAAGGCCCTGTCAAAGCGCCGCTTCCATGACATCGTCCAAAGGTCCCATCGTCATCGCCGTCGACGGCCCCGCCGCCAGCGGCAAGGGCACGATCGCGCGCGCACTGGCAAAACATTTCGGCCTGCCGCACATGGATACCGGAATGCTCTACCGGGCGGTGGCGCT
>CBFGLY010000297.1:0-2192 GCA_965649725.1 uncultured Sphingomonas sp. | reverse complement strand
TCGGACCGCGCTCCGCAGGACCTGGACGGGATCGCCCCGCGAATCCTGTCGCGCCTCAGCTGGGGCCTGGTCGCCGACATCAATCCGGCCGACTATGAGCTTCGGCTCAACATCATCGATGCCAAGCTGGCGGCGCTTCCCGGGATCGAGATGCCGCGAGGCGTGGTCGAATTCCTCGCCCGCCGCATTTCGAGCTCGATCCGCGAGCTCGAGGGCGCGCTCAACCGCATCGCCGCCTATGCGATGATGACGGGCCGGGCGATCGACGTCGCCTTCGTCGAGGAGGTGCTCGCCAACGTCCTGCGCGCCAACCTGCGGCGGATCTCGATCGACGAAATCCAGACCCAGGTCGCCGAACATTATCGCATCCGGAAAGCGGAGATGACCTCGGCCCGGCGCGCCCGCGAAGTCGCTCGCCCACGCCAGGTCGCCATGTATCTGTCGAAGCAGCTGACTCCCAAGTCGCTGCCCGACATCGGCCGGCGCTTCGGCGGCCGGGACCACACGACCGTCATTCATGCGGTGAAACAGATCGAACGGCTGCGCGCCGCGGATTCGGAACTCGACGCCGACATCCGCCTGCTTACGCGCCAGCTGGAGGGCTGAGGGAGGGGTAGGCAGCTAGCGGGGCTGGTCCCTGCGAAGCGCCAAAAGGGGTCCAGTCCCCAACTGGTCGAGGGCCCGCCCGGACGATCATCCGGACGGGCCCTACTTTTTCACATCCCCGAAGGCTTAACCGCGGACCTTGCCCGCCGGCGGAACGGTGATCCGCACCACCTCGCCCGACCGGCCCGGGAAGCCGGTGAACATCGCCTCGATCAGGTTCGGAACCAGGACGCCGAGGTCGTCCCGGGTGGAGCGAGCGACCGCCTTGCCTTCGAACAGCGAGGCATTGTCCGCGCGGCGGCGGATGTCGAGATCGAGCTCGCTGCGATATTCGGTGTAGCTGCGGATGCCGCTGCCATACCAGAAGGGATCGTCCCAGCCGTAGTAGAAGGGCGAGCGATAGCGGCCGTAATAGCCGTAGCGCGACCAGTAGAAGGGCCGGCCGTAATAGCCGCCGTAGAAGGGATCGAAGGCGTTCCGGCGGAACGGGTCCTCGACGATCCGGGTACGGCCCTGATCGACGTCATAGCTCAGCTGAACGATCATGGTCGCGGCCTGCGGCGACGTCGCGGGCTGATAGCCCTGTGCGACCATCGCGTTGGTCACCATGTTCGCGTAGCGCTGGAACTCCAGCCCGCCGCCCTGGGCGTCGCCCATTCCGGGCACGACGAAAAAGCTTTGGCCCTGCGGCGCAGGCATCGCCTGGTAGCGCGAGACCTTGGCCGGGAAACCGGTGGCGCAGGCCGAGAGGCCGAGCGCGGATGCGCCGAGCAGGATCGCGGCGCCAATCATCTTGATACGCATGTGTTTACATCCCGAGTCGAAAAAACCGTTGTAACTCGGGACTATAACACGAAACGTGCTGAATAGGCGATGAAGCGTGGGAGTCGGGTGGGCGACTCGAATTAGCGCCGCAATCCAACGGCGCGGTAGGCCTCCGCCAAGGTCGGGGCCGCGAGCGCAGCCGCCTTCTCCGCGCCGGCCGCCAGGATGGCATCGAGCGCCGCCTTGTCCCGGCGAAGCTCGACCAGCCGTTCGCGGAGCGGCGCGACCAGTGCCACGGTCGCGTCGGCAAGCGCAGGCTTGAACGCTCCGAATCCCTGCCCGCCGAATTCGCGAAGGACGTCTTCCGGCGACCGATCGGTTACCGCGGCCATGATCCCGACCAGATTACGAGCCTCCGGCCGGCCATCCAGAAGTGCGGGGTCCTCAGGGAGCGGCTCGGGGTCGGTCTTCGCCTTGCGGATCTTCTGGGCGATCGCGTCGTCGCTGTCGGTCAGGTGGATCCGGCTTGCTTCGGACGGATCGGACTTGGACATCTTCATCGTCCCGTCGCGAAGGCTCATCACCCGGGCTGCGGCGCCGCCGCCGATATAGGGCTCGGGCGCAATGAACAGTTCGACATCGAAGTCATTGTTGAACTTGAGCGCGATGTCGCGGGCCAGCTCGATATGCTGCTTCTGGTCCTCGCCGACGGGAACGTGCGTCGCCTTATAGACCAGCACGTCGGCCGCCTGCAGGACGGGATAAGTGAACAGGCCGACGCTCGAACCCTCGCGGTTCTTGCCGGCCTTGTCCTTCCACTG